>NZ_JBSGDD010000027.1:0-76581 GCF_053602195.1 Kitasatospora sp. NPDC004531
GCCCGCCCCGGAGCGGGCGGCGGACCGGGCGCACCTGGTGCGCCCCCGTTGCGCCCTTGATCCCGGCGGCCGGCTGCCGGACCGTCGAAGACTTCAACGGCAGTTCGACGGGGGGACCGATGGGGGCACCGAACGCGGCGAGCACGTGGGCCGAGAGCGTCTTCGGCACGCTGGCCGGCCGGATGACCGCGACCGTGCCCGCCTGCATCCTGCGCGCCCACGAGCGGGCCCGCGGCGGCCACGAGGGCGTCCACACGCAGACCCACGAGGCCTACGGGCACGGCCTGTACGCCGCGCAGTACGAGGAGCTCGCGGCCGGCCTGGCCGACCTGCCCGGCGCCGAGACCGTCCGGCTCCAGGCCCGCACCGTGGTGGTGGTCGCCGGCCACGTCGTCTACCCGATCCGGTACGCGAAGCGCGACGTCCCCGTCACCGCGGCCCGCCTGCGCCGCGCCACCGGCCTCCGCGCCGAGCTGATCCGCCGCCACGGCCCCGAACCCCGCCAGGTCGCGCTGGACCTGGGCATCGACCTCCCCGAACCGGACGAGCCGCACCTCGACCTGCTGCGCCTCGCCCCGGACACCGCGCTGGTCCTGGTCGCCTACGCCTGTTCGCTCGCCGCGGGCGTGGTCCGCCTCGAATGGGGCTCCGCCGAACTCCGCACCGAGGACCGTGCCCTGATCTGGCACCACCACGAGCCCCTGCCGCTCCCCCGCTGACCTCCCGCCGGCGCCGGCGGTACGCACCCGTGCCGTCTCGGGCCACCGGTCGGGCGCGGAGCGCACAGGCGGGGGTGCGGGGGCGGGCTAGCGTCGGCGGCTCGGCCGGCCGGCGGCGGAGAGAGTGGAGGCGGCGATGAGGCGCAGCATGACGGGGTCCGCGTGGGCGCCGCTCGGGGAGCGGGTGTTCCGGGCGCTGTGGGTGGCGCAGTTCGTGTCGAACGTGGGCGGCTGGATGCAGACCGTCGGCGCGCAGTGGGTGCTGGTCGGGCACGGGGCGGGCCTGGTGTCGCTGGTGCAGGTCGCATCGGGGCTGCCGGTGCTGCTGCTGGCGCTGCCGGCGGGCGCGCTCGCCGACCTGGTGGACCGCCGGCGGCTGCTGGTGGTGATGCAGGCGGCGATGGCGGCGGTCGCCGCCGTCCTCGCGGCGCTGGCCCTGCTGGGGGTGCTCGGGCCGTGGCTGTTGCTGCTGCTGACGTTCGCGCTGGGCTGTCTGACGGCGCTGAACGGCCCGGCCTGGCAGGCGTTGCAGCCCAGCCTGGTACCGCGCGAGCAGTTGCGGCAGGCGTCCGCGCTGGGCGCGGTGAACATGAACGTGGCCCGCGCGGTCGGCCCCGCGCTGGGCGGCCTGCTGGTCGCGGCGGCGGGCGTGGGCTGGACGTTCGCCCTGAACGCGCTGTCGTTCGTGGCGATCCTGCTGGTGCTGCTGCGCCGTTTCCCGGTGGAGCCGGCCCGGCCGGAGCGGGAGCGCGAGCAGGTGCTGGCGGCGCTGCGGGCCGGTGGCCGGTACGTGCGCAGCGCGCCGGGGGTGCGGCGGATCCTGCTGCGCTGCGCGCTGTTCGTGCCGGGTGCGGCGGCGCTGTGGGCGCTGCTGCCGGTGGTGGCGGTGCAGCGGCTGGGCCTGGGTTCGTCGGGGTACGGGCTGCTGCTGGCGGCGGTCGGGGCGGGCGCGGTCGCGGGGGCGGGGGCGCTGCCCCGGCTGAGTGCCCGGCTGCGCGGCAACGGTGTGCTCGCGCTGGCGGGGGCGTTGACGGCGGGTGCGCTGCTGGCCGTGGCGCTGGCCGGCAGCGCGTGGGTGGCGGGGGTGGCCCTGGTGTTCGCGGGCGCGGCCTGGATCTGGGGCCTGTCGACGCTGAACGCCGCGCTCCAGTTGGAGCTGCCGAACTGGGTGCGGGCCCGCGCGGTCGCCTTCTACCTGCTGGTGTTCCAGGGCGGCAACGCGCTCGGCGCCCTGGTGTGGGGCCAACTGGCCCAGTACGCGGGGCTGGTGGCGGCGCTGGCGGTCCCCGCCGGGCTGCTGCTGCTCGGTGTGCTGTCGCTGCGCCGGCTGCCGCTGCTGGACGGCGAGGTGGATCCGTCGCTGTCGGACAGCTGGCCGGAGCCGCGGCTGACGGTGGAGCCGGCGGCGGGCGACGGGCCGGTGCTGGTGACCGTCGAGTACCGGGTGGCGGACGGCGACGCGGCGGCGTTCGTGCGGGCGATGGACGAGGTGGAGGCGTCCCGGCGGCGCACCGGCGCGGTCAGTTGGGGCCTGTACCGGGACGCGGGCCGGCCCGAGCGGTTCGTCGAGGTGTTCACGGTGTCGTCCTGGGCGGAGCACCTGGCGCAGCACCACGAGCGCTGGACCGGCGTCGACCACGCCTTCGAGCGCACCGCGCGGGCGCTGATCGACGGCGAGCCGGTGGTGACGCACGCGGTGACGGCCCGAGTCACGGGATGACGCTCCGGGCCGCGCGGTGACGGCCCGGGCCGCGGGGTGACGGTCCCCGCGGCCCGGAGTCCGGTTCAGCCCGTGACGGAGCGGACGGCCTCGCGGATCACCGCGGCGACCTCGGCGGGCCGCGCCAGCATCACCAGGTGCGAGCTGCCGAGCTCGACGGTGGTCGCCCCGGCGCGCCGGTAGCCGAAGCGCTGGACGTCGGGGTTGAGGGTGCGGTCGTCGGCGGCGACGACGCCCCAGGACGGCTTGGTCCGCCACGCGGCGTTCGGCGCGGCCTCGCCGAACGCGGCGGCGGCCAGCGGCCGCTGGGTGACGGCGAGGACCCGGGCGAGCGCCGGGTCCACGTCGGCGGCGAAGACCTCCGGCAGGCGGTCGGCCCGCACCGAGACGTCGGTGCCCTCGCCGCCGCCGTCCAGCGGGAACGGGGTGTACACCAGCGCGTCGGCCAGCTCGGAGGCGGGGAAGCGGCCCTGCAGCTCGCCGAGGCTCTCGCCCTCCTCCAGCGCGTAGCCCGCCAGGTACACCAGCGCCGCGACGTTCTCCTCCGCCCCGGCGACGGTGATCACCGCGCCGCCGTAGGAGTGGCCGACCAGCACCACCGGCCCGGGGATCTGCCGGACCACGGAGGCGAGGTAGGCGGCGTCGCCGGTCAGGCTGCGGTTGGGCACGGCGGGGGCGACGACCTTCAGGCCGGCGTCGAGCAGTTCGGGGATCAGGCGGCCGAAGCTGGAGGCGTCCGCGAAGGCGCCGTGCACCAGCACGACGGTGGGCGTGTCGGTCATGTTCAACTCCCTTGAAGGGTACGGGTGTTCAGCCCTCAGGTTAGGAACTCCGACCCGCCCCTCCTGTGCGTGCAGCGCACACCTTCCGTCCGCTCCGCGCACCTCCCGCCCGCCCGACCGCCCGACCGCCCGACCGCCCGCCCGACCGAGCGACCGCCCGACCGCCCGACCGCCCGGAGTTGATGCCGGGTCAGCCCGCCGCGCGCTGCGCCCGCCAGGCGCTCGGCGGGACGCCGTAGGCCGTCCGGAAGGCCCGGCTGAAGTGGGCCGGGCTGAGGAAGCCCCAGCGTTGGGCGACGGCGGCCACCGGGGCGCCGCCGGGGCCGGGGCGGGCGAGCTCGTGGGCGGCGGCGTCGAGGCGGCTGCGCAGGATCAGCCGGGCGACGGTGGTCTCCTCGCCCTCGAACAGGCGGTGCAGGTAGCGCAGCGAGATGTGGTGGGCGCGGGCGATGCTCTCCGGGGAGAGGCCGGGGTCGCCGAGGTTGCGTTCGATGTGGTCGCGGATCCGGCGCACCAGCCGGCCGTTGGCGCCGCGGTCGTCGTCGGAGGCGCGGGTCGCGGACAGTTGGGCGACCATGGTGCCGACCAGGTCGGCGACGCTGCCGGCCAGGCGGTCGGCGATCGGGGTGGCGTAGCTGGGCGCGGAGTCGGCGAGGGTGCGCAGGAACGGCAGCAGCACCGAGCCGAACCCGTCGGCGGCCGTCACGGGGGTGCCGGTGACCTGCGCGAGTTCGTTCTCGGGGACGGCGAGCAGGCGGCGCGGCAGGTGGAACAGGTGCGCGCGGGACGGCTTCGGGTACTCGATGACGTAGGCCCGCGCGGTGTCGTACAGGACGAACTCGCCCTCGCCGAGCAGCGTCTGCCGGCCGTCCTGGGTGATCATGCACTCGCCGGCGAGTTGCAGGCCGATGCCGACCATCGGCTCCTGCCGGGCCCAGGCGTAGCGGCCGGCCAGGCGCGGCGGCAGGGCCACGGCGGTCTCCAGGGTGGCGACCCGCATGCAGCCGAGGCGGGACAGCGTCGCCTTCTCGCCGGGCGAGGCGCCGGCCAGCGCCGGGTCCGTCGCGGCGGGCGGCCACGGCCAGGTCGCGCCCGGCACGCACCCGTGCGCCATCCACACACTCATCCGACTGCCTTCCACCGAGTTCCTGCTGCGAGCCTGCGCCGCGAGCCGGGCGGCGGGTTAGGTCATTTGACTGACCGATCGCTCCGGTGGGCTGTGAGACTCGCCACGGGGCGAGGTCGGGCCGGTCACCGCTGGTCGAGCGCGTGGGCCAGGGCGGCCCGCGAGGTGATGCCGAGCTTCGGGAACACCTTGTACAGGTGCGCCCCGACGGTGCGCGGCGACAGGGTGAGCCGGCGGCCGATCTCCTTGTTGGTGAGGCCGGTCGCGGCGAGGCGGGCGATCCGCAGTTCCTGTCCGGTCAGTTCGGTCGGGTCGCCGGACGGCCCGCCGGTGGGCGCCGCGTCGCCGGCGGCCCGCAGTTCCTCCGCGCACCAGTTCGCCCAGGGCGTCGCCCGGAGCCGCTCGAAGTCGCGGTGGGCGGCGCGCAGTGCCGTGCGGGCGCCGGGCCGGTGGCGGCGGCGCAGCCAGCAGCCGTGGGCGAGCCGCAGCCGGGCCAGGTCGAACGTCCACTGGTCGGCGCCGGGGACGGCGAACGCCGCCCGGTAGGCGTCCTCGGCGTGCTCGTCGTCGGCGGCCAGCGCGCCGGCGGCGGCGACCAGGAAGGCGTGCCGGTCGGAGATGCTCGCGGAGCCGGCCGCGCGGGCCGCTTCGACGTGCGCCCGGGCCTCGGCGCGGCGGCCGGTGAGCACGGCGGCGGCGGCCAGGTCGAAGACCAGCGCGTGCCGCCAGGGCGGTCCGCCGACGCCCTGCCCGGGCGGGGCGAGTTCGCGCAGGTGGGCGTGGGCCTCGTCGTGGCGGCGGTGGGCGAACGCGACCAGCGCCCGCAGGTGGGTGAGGCGGTCCAGGACGTACCGCATCCGGGCGCGGACGGCGGTCGGGCGGATCGCGTCGTCGATCGCGCTCAGGCCGGCCTCGTCGCCGCGGCCGGCCAGGAAGTGCGCGTGCGCCTGGCGGAAGATCAACGCGTTGGTGTGGTAGCCGAGTTCGTCGGCGAGCTCGGCCTCGCGCAGGCACAGCGGCGCCTGGTCCCAGCGGCCGAGCAGGAAGTCCTGGTGGGCCTTGGCCTTGGCGATCGAGCCGTGGGTGGCGTAGCCGTGCTGCCCGGCGAAGCGCTGCCACACCTCGTCCTCGGCGGAGTCGAGCGCGGCGGCGGTCCACAGCAGCAGCCAGGCGACGCCGGCCTCCTGCTCGACGGGCAGGTCGCGGGCGAGGGCGAGCAGCGCGTCGGCGGTGCCGGGGCCCGGGTCGCGCCACGCCTTGAGGCAGAGCCGTCCGGCCTCGGAGACCTGCTCGCGGTGGCGTTCCAGCGCCTGCCAGGCCCACGGGTCGTCGGTGTAGGCGGCGGCCAGCAGCAGCTTGAACCAGGCCTGTTCGAGCACCCCGCCGAAGGTGTCGGCGCCGGGCGCGGTCAGGGTGTCGAGGGCGGCGGGCAGCAGCGCGGCGGAGGACCCGAAGTCGACGTGGTGGCTCTGGTCGGCGTACACCACGGCGTAGGCGAGCAGCGGGGCGATGTCCTCGGGCACCGCGCAGGCCGTCAACTCCCGTACCAGCGCGGCGGTGTGACGCAGCTGTCCGCCGCGCGCGGCCATCACGGCGGCCCAGCTGAGGCGGCGGGCCCGGTCGTCGGGGACGGTGCTGAGCACGGCGGCGCGTTCCAGCAGCAGCGCGCCCTCGGCGTCGCCGCCGCGCGCGGCGAGGTCGCGGCCGGCGTCCTCCAGGCGGTGCGCGAGGGCGTCGTCGGGGAGCAGCGCGGCGGCGGCCTCGTGGACGAGCCGGCGCGGGTTGTCGGGGGCGAGGACCTCGGCGAGGTCGCGGTGGGCCTGGCGGAGGTCGGCGGCGGAGGCGGCGGCGACCACGGCGGTGCGGGCCAGCGGGTGGCGGAACACCAGCCGGCCGGTGCCGTCGAGCCGGGCGATGCCGTCCGCGTCCAGCCGGGACAGCGCCTCGGCGAACGCCTCCCCGGCGGGCAGCCGGTCGGCCGGGCCGGTGGCGAGGGCCGCGCGCAGCAGCAACCGGGCCGCGCCGGGCGGCAGGTGGCCGATCCGCTCGGCGAAGATCCGCTCCAACTTGCGTCCGAGCGGCAGCAGTTCGGGCAGCGGGGCGACGCCGCGCTGCTGGGCGGCGGCCAGTTGGCGGGGCAGTTCGACCAGGGCGAGCGGGTTGCCGGCGGCCTCGGCGAGCACCCGGTCGCGGGTGGTGGCGGCGAGCTCCGGGCAGCAGCTGTCCAGCAGCGCGGCGGCGTCGGCGGCGGGCAGCGCGCCGACGTCCACCGCCTCGGCGGACCAGATCTGCGCGGAGCGGCCGCCGGGCCGGGCGGCGACCACGAACACCACGGGCAGCCGGGTGGAGCGGCGGTGCAGGAACGCGAAGACGGTGGCGCTGGAGGAGTCCAGCCAGTGCAGGTCGTCGAGGATCAGCAGCACGGGCGCGCTGCGGGCGGCCTCGTCCAGCAGGGCCAGCGCGGCCGCCCCGACGGCGAACCCGCTGGGGGTGCCGGAGCGCACGCCGAACGCGGCCTCCAGCGCCTCGCGCTGGTGGTCGCTCAGCGCGGCGGACTGCTGGAGCAGCGACCAGAACACCTGGTGCAGCGCCCCGAACGCGTAGTCGGTCTCGGCCTCCGCCCCGACGGCCCGCAGCACGGTGAAGCCGCGGTCGCGCGCCGTGCGCTCGACCCACCCCAGCAGGGTGCTCTTGCCGACGCCGGCCTCGCCGCGCAGCAGCACGGTGGAGCCGCTGCCGTCGTCCTCGGCCTGGACCAGTGCCGCCGTCAGCAGCTCGGTCTCCCGCTGCCGCCCGACCAGGCCAGTCACCCGCCCGCCGTCCACCGTTCCTCGTTCCCCGGGATGTCCCTCGGACCCCGGCCCGTCCGGCAGTCCCGGGGCCCCAGGTTAACTCCCACCCGCCCGAACCGAACGCCCTCCCCCTGACCTGCGGCGATCCCGGCACTCAGGGACGCGACGGCAGCACGCTCGGTGGCGCCCGGCAGGGACGACAGCACGCTCGGTGGCGCCCGCCGGGTCAGTCGCGGTAGAGCAGTGCGGTGGCGCCCGCCAGGGCCGCGCCCGCGAGCAGGGCCCAGGCGAGTTGGCCGTGCAGGACGAGGACGGCGCCCGGGATCGCGCCGGCGAGCATGGTGGTGACGGAGAGGATGCGGCGGCGCTGGCGGGGTGCGGTGCCGCCGGCCAGCCGGGAGTCGGCGGCGAGGCCGGTCAGGGTGAGGGTGAGGACGGTGGTGGTGAGGTCGGGCACGGCGAGGGCGCGCACGGTGCCGTTGCGGATGCCCATGGCGACCGCGCCGAGCGTGATGACCGCGTACCGGGCGGCGGAGCCTTCGACGCTCCAGGCGAACGCCACCGCGGCGGCGGCGCCGTGCAGCGCGACCTCCAGCGCGAGCGCCGCGCGCAGCCGGCCGGTCGCCCGGCCGACGGTGAACCGGCCGGCCAGCACCGCGCCGAGCAGGAACGCCAGCAGCGAGGTCACCGAGGCGGCGACGGAGAACCCGGGCGCCCCGGCCAGCGCGAACGCGATGACGACCACGTTGCCGGTCATGTTGGCGGTGAAGACGTGGCCGAGGCCGAGGTAGCTGACGGCGTCGATGAGTCCGCTGGCCATGGTGAGCCCGAACAGGGCCAGCGCCAGCGGGTGACGGTCGGTGATCTGCGGCCCGGCCGGGGCGGGGGTGGACATGGCGGCGTCTCCTCGAACTCGAAAGAGCGGGGCACCGCCGGCGTACGGCGGCGGTGCCCCTCGGCGAATGGCGTCAGAAGAAGCAGGGGTCCTGCGGCAGCCCCTGGCCGGGGACGGCGGCGGCGCTGCCCCGGGTGAGGCGCCAGGCGTACTGCTCCTCGGAGGCGGCGGCGGCCTCCCGCACCAGGTCGGCCTGCCGGGCGCCGGCCAGGCCGGGCGCGGGGCTGGCCTGGTAGCCGCCGAAGTGGGCGACGGGGCTCCAGTCGGGGCTGATCGCGGGCAGGTCGGCGACCAGGCCCTCGTGTTCCGCGACGGCGTGCACGATCTTGCCGCCGACCACGGTGAGGACGGACTCGATGTGCGCGATGTCGGCCTCCTCCACCGTGAAGTAGTCGGCGCTGAGCACCGCCAGGTCGGCGTAACTGCCCACGGTGAGGCGGCCCTTGACGTCCTGCTCGCCGGTGAGGCGGGCGCCGCCGAGGGTGAACAGCTCCAGCGCCCGGGCGCGGTCGAGCCGGTTGTGCTCGGCGGCCAGCCGGCGGCCGGAGACGGCGCGGCCGGAGACCAGCCAGTGCAGTGCGACCCACGGGTTGTAGGAGGACACCCGGGTGGCGTCGGTGCCGCCGGCCACGGTCAGGCCGCGGTCGAGCATGGCGCGCAGCGGCGGGGCCTCGGCCGCGGCGGCGGCGCCGTAGCGGTTGACGAAGGCCTCGCCCTGGAAGGAGAGGCGGTTCTGCACGGAGACCGCGCCGCCGAGCGCGGCGATCCGGTCGAGGCTGTCGCCGCTGACCGTCTCGGCGTGGTCGAACAGCCAGCGGTTGCCGGCCGGGAAGAGTCCTTCGGCGGCGAGCTTCTCGAAGACGGCGAGGTCGCGGCGGATCGTCTCGTCGTAGGTGGCGTGCAGTCGGAAGCCCCAGCCGTTCTCCATCAGCATCCGGACGGCCTTCTCGAACTCGCTCTCGTACGCGCCGAGTTGGGGTCGCGGTTCGGTGAAGTTCTCGAAGTCGGCGGCGGCCCAGGTGAGGTTCTCGCCGGCGCCGTTGAGGCGCAGCCACGCGTCGCCGTCGCCGGGGCGGACGGTGTCGATCCAGCGCTTGAGGTCGTCGAGTTCCTGCCCGGCGGTCTGCGGGAACAGGTGGTAGGCGATGCGCAGGGTGAGCTCGCCGCGGCGGGCGAGTTCCATGACGGTGCCGTAGTTCTCGGGGAAGCTCTGGAAGCCGCCGGCGGCGTCGATGGCGGAGGTCAGGCCGAAGCGGTTGAGTTCGCGCAGGAAGTGCCGGGTGGAGTCGACCTTGTCGGCCTCGTCCAGCATCGGGGCCTTGGCGAGGGTGGAGTAGAGCAGCAGCGCGCCGGGCGCGGCGATCAGCAGGCCGGTGGGCTCGCCGTCGTGGCCGCGGACGATCTGGCCGCCGGCCGGGTCGGGGGTGTCGCGGGTGAAGCCGGCGGCGCGCAGCGCGGCCTTGTTGAGCAGCGCCGACTGGTAGAGGTGCAGCACGAAGACGGGGGTGTCGGGCGCGGCGGCGTTCAGTTCGGCCAGGGTGGGCAGGCGGCGCTCGGCGAACTGGTCGGCGGACCAGCCGCCGACCACCCGCACCCACTGGCCGGCGGGGGTGCGCTCGGCCTGTTCGCGCAGCATGGCGAGGGCCTGGCGCAGCGAGCGGACGCCGTCCCAGCGCAGTTCCATGACGTAGTTCAGGCCGCCGCGGATGACGTGCAGGTGGGCGTCGTTGAGGCCGGGGACGACGCGGCGGCCGAGCGCGTCGACGACCCGGGTGTGCGGGCCGACCAGCGGGACGATGTCGGCGTCCTCGCCGACGGCGCGGATCACGCCGTCGCTGATCGCGAGTGCGGTGGCCTGCGGGCGGCGCGGGTCGTTGGTGAACACCTTGGCGTTGCGGACGACCAGGTCGGCGGGCTGTTCGGGGGTGCCGGGGCGGACCCCGGCGACGGGCATGGTGGACATGGGAGTCCCCTTCGGGCGTGGGTCAGTGGAAGCCGAGGACGGGTGCGGTGGGCTGCCGGGTGTCGCCGGCCGGGCGCACCCCGCCGGCGGTCAGCAGCGCGGCGAGCTCCCGGCCGGCCCGTTCGATCCGGGTGGGCAGGGTGTCGGTGTGCGAGTCGCCGGTGCCGCCCCAGTCCTCGGAGGCGGCGAACACGGCGGTCGGGGCGACCAGGGCGCGCTGGTAGGCGAACAGCGGGCGCAGCGCGTGGTCGAGGGCCAGCGAGTGCCGGGCGGTGCCGCCGGTGGCGCCGATCAGCACGGGCTTTCCGGCGAGCGCGCCGGGGTCGAGCAGGTCGAAGAACGACTTGAACAGGCCGCTGAACGAGGCGGAGAAGATCGGCGAGACGGCGATCAGCGCGTCGGCGGTGCTGACCTGCTCCAGGGCGGCGCCGAGCCCGGCGGACGGCCAGCCGGTCACCAGGTGGTTGGCGATCGGCCCGGCCAGCGGGCGCAACTCGTGGAGCTGGACGGTGACTTCGCGTCCGGCCTCGGCGAGTGCGGCGGTGGTGGCCTCGGTCAGGCGGTCGGCGAGCAGCCGGGTGGAGGACGGGACGGAGAGTCCGCCGGAGACCACGGCGAGGGTCAGCGCCCTCACTTGGCGGCCTCCTGGCCGGCGGCCTTCGGCGAGGCGTCCTGGGCGGCCTTCAGCGCGGCGTGGGTGGGCGGCGCGTCCGGCACCCCGGCGGGGCGCCGCTTGGCGAACTCCTCGCGCAGCACGGGGACGACCTCCTCGCCGAGGATGTCGAGCTGTTCCAGCACGGTCTTCAGCGGCAGGCCCGCGTGGTCCATCAGGAACAGCTGGCGCTGGTAGTCGCCGACCACGTCGCGGAAGCCGAGGGTGCGCTCGATGAC
Source organism: Kitasatospora sp. NPDC004531 (assembly GCF_053602195.1). Taxonomy (NCBI): domain Bacteria; kingdom Bacillati; phylum Actinomycetota; class Actinomycetes; order Kitasatosporales; family Streptomycetaceae; genus Kitasatospora; species Kitasatospora sp. NPDC004531. The sequence goes on from NZ_JBSGDD010000027.1 coordinate 10,889, forward strand.
CTCCTGCGGGCTGCCGACGGTCAGCGGGGTGGCCTCGGTGAAGTCCTCCAGCGAGGGGCCGTGGCCGTAGACCGGCGCGTTGTCGAAGTAGGGGCGGAACTCGCGCACCGCGTCCTGGGAGTTCTTGCGCATGAACACCTGGCCGCCGAGGCCGACGATGGCCTGCTCGGGGGCGCCGTGGCCGTAGTGCGCGTACCGGGTGCGGTACAGCTCGACCATCCGGCGGGTGTGCTCCTGCGGCCAGAAGATGTTGTTGTGGAAGAAGCCGTCGCCCCAGTACGCGGCCTGCTCGGCGATCTCGGGGCTGCGGATCGAGCCGTGCCAGACGAACGGCGGGGTGTCGTCGAGCGGGCGCGGGGTGGCGGTGAAGCCCTGCAGCGGGGTGCGGAAGCGGCCCTCCCAGTCGACCACGTCCTCGCGCCAGAGTCGGCGCAGCAGCGCGTAGTTCTCGATGGCGAGCGCGATGCCCTGGCGGATGTCCTTGCCGAACCACGGGTAGACCGGGCCGGTGTTGCCGCGGCCCATCATCACGTCCACCCGGCCGTCCGCGACGTGCTGGAGCATCGCGTAGTCCTCGGCGATCTTCACCGGGTCGCTGGTGGTGATCAGCGTGGTCGCGGTGGACAGCACGATCCGCTCGGTGCGGGCCGCGATCCAGCCGAGCATGGTGGTCGGCGAGGACGGCACGAACGGCGGGTTGTGGTGCTCGCCGGTGGCGAACACGTCGAGGCCGACCTCCTCGGCCTTGAGCGCGATCCGCAGGATCGCCTTGATCCGCTCCCCCTCGGTGGGCGCGCGCCCGGTGGTCGGATCGACCGTCACGTCGCCGACGCTGAATATCCCGAACTGCACGGGGTGCCGCCTTTCCACTGACTGTGCACGACCCGATCGGGCCGCCCGTCGACCGTAGGCGTGCGGCGGGCCCGCGAAGGCCTTCGCAGCGCATGGCCAATTGCCTTGGAGTGCACAGCAATTGCCGAGGTGGTCCGGTGTGCGTTGTGGGAACAGCACCGGGCGCGCAGCGGGCAGAAGCGGGCCGGAATCCGGGCTTAGCGTGGTGGTCGTCGGCACCGCGGCACTCGCCGCCGAATCGCCTGACACCCCCTCAATTTCCTTTTGCCCTCCCAGAGAGAAGGGACCGTCATGGTCGACTTCGCGAATGTCAAGGCTGCCCCCAGCCCGGACCTGCTCACCCCCGAGAACTCGATGATGCTGTTCGTCGACCACCAGCCGCAGATGTTCTTCGGCACCGGTTCCGGCGACCGCACCTCGATCATCAACTCGACGGTGGGCCTGGCGAAGGCCGCGAAGATCTTCGACGTGCCGGTGGTCCTGTCGACCGTCGCCGCCGCGTCCTTCTCGGGCCCGATCCTGCCGCAGCTCCAGGCGGTCTTCCCCGACCACGAGATCATCGACCGCACCACGATGAACGCGTGGGAGGACGCGGCGCTGGTCGAGGCCGTCAAGGCCACCGGCCGCAAGAAGATCATCCTGTCGGGCCTGTGGACCGAGGTCTGCCTGGTCCTGCCGGCGCTGTCCGCGCTGGACCAGGGCTACGAGGTGTACGTCGTGGCGGACGCCTCCGGCGGCGTCAGCCCGCTGGCGCACGAGCACGCCCTGCAGCGGATGACCGCCGCCGGCGCCGTGCCCGTCACCTGGGTGCAGGTCCTGCTGGAGCTCCAGCGCGACTGGGCCCGCTCGGAGACCTACGTCGCCGTCACCGACCTGGTCAAGGAGCACGGCGGCACCTACGGCCTGGGCGTCTTCTACGCCCAGTCGATGATCGACCCGCACGCCGCGGGCTGACCGCGATGAACACCGGTCTTCTCCTGCTCCGCCTGGTCGTCGGCCTGCTGATCGCCGGGCACGGCGTTCAGAAGGTCAGCTACCACCTGGGCGGCAGCGGGCTGGCAGGCGGCACCGCCGAATTCCGGGGTGATGGCTTCCGGGGCGGGATGCTCACCGCCCTGGCGGCCGGCGGTACTCAGATCGGCGCCGGGCTGATGCTCGCCGCCGGCCTGCTCACCCCGCTGGCGGGCGCGGGCGTCATGGGCGTCATGACCGTCGCCCTGACGGTCAAATGGCCGCACGGCCTGTGGGTCCAGCACGACGGGTACGAGTTCCCGCTCGTTCTGATCGTCACCGCCGCCGCGCTCACCGCCACCGGCCCCGGCCAGTGGTCCGTGGACGGCGCGCTGGGACTGGCCGACTGGCCCCTGTGGTGCCTCGCGCCGGCGCTGGTCGCCGGTGTCGGTGGCGGTCTGGCCACCCGGTTCGCCCTTCACCGCAAGTAAGGGCGGCAACAGCAGGGCTCGGGCCCCTGGAGCGAGCGATCGCCCAGGGGCCCGAGCCCTTTTCCCCACACCCCCGAAGGAATCGGAAGCATGACGGCAGCGACTCTCGAAGAACCCAAGGTGCAGAACACCCCGACCACTCCCGGTCTGCACACCATGACCCGGATCAGCCTGCGGCCGATCGCCTCCCCGATGCCGCTCGGCTTCTTCGCCGTGGCGATCTCCTCGGCGGTCACCGCCAGCCTCCAGCTGGGCCTGATCGACCACGCGTTCCGGCAGGCGGTGTCGCTCACCGTGTTCTCCGCCTTCGTGCTCCAACTGCTGGTCGGCATCCTGGCGTTCGGCGCCCGGGACGTGGTCGCGGCGACCCTGATGGCGGGCTTCGCCGGGGCCTGGCTGTCGTTCGGCCTGGTCACCGCCACGGACGCGCCCGGCGGCGCCCGGGTGCTGGGCGTGCTGAACCTGACGTTCACCGTCTTCGCCGCCCTGATGGCCTCGGTGGCCCGGCCGAAGAAGGCCCTGTGGCTGGTCCTGCTGGTCGCCACCCCGCGCTACCTGGTGGCGGGCCTGGCCGGCGTCACCGGCGTCGAGTGGCTGGGCCGCGCCGGCGGCGCGCTCGGCCTGCTGCTCGCCCTGGTCGCGGCGTACGCGGCGTACGCCCTGATGGTGGAGGAGCTGCGCGGCCGCGACGTGCTGCCGATCGGCCGCAGCGGCCCCGCCGAGCACGCCATGCACGCCCAACTCGCCGAGCAGTTCGGCGCGTTGGAGCACCAGGCGGGCATCCGCCGGACGCTCTGAGCGGACGACAACGCAAAGAGGGCCGTCCCCCGACGGCCCTCTTCTTCGTGCCCGCGGCCTACAGCTCCGGGGTGTCCACCAGGTGCTCGGCGAGGAACCACACCTGCGTCTCGCCGCCGCGGATCACCTGCGACACCAGCAGGTCCTGGGTGCCGTCGTCGCCGAGCTCCGCGGTGCGGGCGGCGGCGTCCCGGGCGTCGGTGAGGATGCGCTCGTGCGCGTCCAGCAGCCGCGACAGCATGGAGCGCACGTCGTCGATGCCGTCCGGCGGGCGCGGCACGCCGGTGATCTCGGCCGCGTGCCGCAGGTCGCCGACCGCGACGCCGCCGAGCATCTGCACCCGCTCGGCGAGCGCGTCGACCAGCTCCAGCTGCTCCTGGGCGTGCTTGTCGAACAGCAGGTGCAGCTGGTACGCCGTCGGGCCGCGCATGCCCCAGTGGTACTTCTTGTACAGGCCGTACAGGAACTGGGTGTCGGCGAGCACCCGGTTGAGGCGCTGCGTCGAGTACAGGCGGGCGTCGTGCGACAGCGCGATCGGCAGCTGCGTGACGGTGCCGAACTCCTGGACGGCGGGCCCGCGCTGGTGCAGGCGAGGCTGGCTGGACATGGTGCTCCTAGCGGTATGGATCAAGGCCGGACCAGCGTAGGAGCGCCGCCGCCCGCCGGCTGTTCCGTCCGCGCACCGCCCGCGGCCGCTGCGCGCACAGCAGTTGACGCCGCATCACGGCGCTCTGGGACGAGCAGGTGTTCTCTCCGGGACGATCCGCCCGGCCCCGCCGCTCGTAGCGTGGAACCCGTCCGCAGCACCCACCCCGAACGAAAGCAAGTGCCATGCCGTACATCACCGTTGGCCAGGAGAACACCACCTCCATCGACGTCTACTACGAGGACCACGGCACCGGTCAGCCGGTCGTCCTGATCCACGGGTTCCCGCTGAACGGCCACTCCTGGGAGCTCCAGGCCGCCGCGCTGCTCGACGCCGGCTACCGCGTCATCACCTACGACCGCCGCGGCTTCGGCCAGTCCTCGCAGCCGACCACCGGCTACGACTACGACACCTTCGCGGCCGACCTGAACACCGTCATGGAGACCCTCGACCTGCGCGACGCCGTGCTGGTCGGCTTCTCCATGGGCACCGGCGAGGTCGCCCGCTACGTGTCGACCTACGGTTCGGCCCGGGTCGCCAAGGTCGCCTTCCTGGCCTCGCTGGAGCCGTACCTGCTGAAGACCGAGGACAACCCGGAGGGCGTCGCCCCGAAGGAGTTCTTCGACGGTGTCGTGGCCGCCGTGAAGGCCGACCGCTACGCCTACTACACCGAGTTCTTCGAGAACTTCTACAACCTCGACGAGAACCTCGGCTCCCGGATCAGCGAGGAGGCCGTCCGCAACAGCTGGAACGTCGCGGCCGGCGGCGGCTCGTACGCGGCCTCGGCCGCGCCGTCCACCTGGTACACCGACTTCCGCGCCGACCTGCCGAAGATCGACGTCCCGGCGCTGATCCTGCACGGCACCGGCGACCGCATCCTGCCGATCGAGGGCACCGCCCGCCCGTTCCACCGCGCGGTGCCGACCGCCGACTACGTGGAGATCGAGGGCGCGCCGCACGGCCTGCTGTGGACCCACGCGGCGGAGGTCAACTCCGCGCTGCTGGCCTTCCTCGCCAAGTAGCCCCACCGTGACACCCGCGCCCGGCGTCCCGCTCCTCGCGGGGCGCCGGGCGCGAACCGTTGCCGACGCATCGTCAACTCCCGTGCGCCGCATCGTGGATGAGATCGGCGACGGCGCTCGGACGGGAGACGATCACGGCGTGCGAGGCCTCCGCCAGCTCCGTCACCCGCGCACCGGCCCGCCGCGCGGTGAACCGCTGGACCTCCGGCGGCAGCGCCCGGTCCGCGCCCGTCACCAGCGCCCAACTGGGCTTGTCGTGCCAGGCGGCGGCGGTCGGCACATCGCTGAACACCCGCTCGGCGACCGGCCGTTGGAGCACCGCGAGGACCTGCGCGAGCTCCGCGTCGAGGTCGGCGGCGACCAGCGGGCGGAAGCACTCGGCGGGCACCATGAACTCCTCCCCCGTGCCGACGGCGGTGCGCAGCTGCCGGGCCCGCCCCTCGCCCGGGGCGAGGCGGGCGACCAGGCCGTCGTAGCTCTCCCCCACGTCGGGCAGGTACGCGGCGACGTAGACCAGCGCGGCCACGTTGTCGGCGCCGCCGGCCTCGGTGATCACCGCCCCGCCGTAGGCGTGGCCGACCAGCACCACGGGGCCGTCGATGGCGGCCAGCAGCGCGGTCAGGTAGGCGGCGTCGTGGGCGAGTCCGCGCAGCGGGTTGGCGGCGGCGAGCACGCTCAGGCCGCGGCGGTGGAGTTCGGCGACGACGCCGGCCCAGGTGGTGGCGTCGGAACAGCCGTCGTGGACGAGCACGACGGTGGGCCGGGTGGCGGACATGGCGGCCTTTCGAAAGCGGCCGCCGGCCGGGTGCGTCCCCGGCCGGCGGCGGGAGGGGATCAGGCGGGGTGGCGGCCGTCGGCCCGGGCGGCGGCGTAGGCCTGCCACTGCCGGGGGGAGACGCCGTAGGTCTCGCGGAAGGCGCGGCTGAAGTGCGAGTGGCTGACGAAGCCCCAGCGGTGCGCGATCGCGGAGACGCTGCTCTGCCGGCGCGCGGGGCGTTCCAGTTCGCGCCGGCAGGCGTCCAGGCGCCGCTGCCGCACCCACTGGCCGACGGTGGTGCCGTCCTGCTGGAACAGCTTGTGCAGGTAGCGCACCGATATGTGCTGCGAGCGGGCGATCGACTCCGGCGACAGGTCCGGGTCGGTCAGGTTCTCCTCGATGTGCTCGCGCAGCCGGGCGAGCATCTCGCCCGCGCCGGTGGGGTGTTCGGGGGCCTCCTGCTCCAGCAGTTCGGTGACCAGGATGGCGACGATGTCGCAGACGCTGCGCGCCAGGTGGTTGCCGGGCCGCGCCCGGTGCGCCCGGGACTGGCCCGCCAGGGTGCGCAGGAACTGCGAGGCGAGCGCGCCGACGCCCTGGTCGCCGCGGGCCGCCAGCGCGCCGGTGCGCCGCACGTCGGCGCGCCGCACGCCCAGGTAGAAGCAGGGGACGCGGAAGCGCAGCATCCGGCACTCGGCGTCGCTCAGCAGGCCCGCCGGGTACGGGGTGGCGCCGATCAGCAGGTCGCCGGGGGCGAGCACGGTGCTGGTCGCGCCGCGGCGCACCGAGGCCGTGCCACGCACGTGCAGGGCCACGTACAGGCAGTCGTCGGGAACGCTGCCGGGCGGCGGGGCGAGGACGTCGATGACGCCGTCGAACAGGGACTGGTCGAGCGGCGAGCAGTCCTTTTCGGGCATGGGTGAGGGACCCGACTGGATCACGGGAGTCTCCGACCGGTTGAGGTTGTGCGAATGCTGGGCAGGAGCGCCGGGCCGACGGCCGGTGCGGGGTGCGGCGGCCGGCGGGGGCTCAGGAGAGGGGCGCGGCCACGACGGCGCCGGGCCCGTCGGGTCTCTCCGGGCGGCGGAGGGCCGGTGCGGCGGCCCGCCCCCCAGGGGCCGCTCCGTCCTGCGTGATCACTTCGTGCATGGTGCTGTGTCCGGTCCGTTCGGGGTCGACTGCGGTTACGGGGATGTCCGGGTCCGGCGTGCTGGGGCCGGGGGGACGAGCGGCAGCTCGCGAGGTCGATTCTCGCCGGGCCCGCAAGCCGTTGGCCACCGACCGGCGTAGGGATTGCCCGGCGGAGCTTTCTCCGTCTGTAGCAGCGCCGCGTCCTCGCTCTGTAGGAAAGGCGGCGGGCTCAGCCCCGGTCCGCCTCCTGGAGCAGGTCCAGCACCCGCAGGCCGGTGTGCAGCACCAGGCGGTGCGCGCCGTCGTCGAGGTCGAGGCCGGTGATCTCCTGGATCTGCCGCAGCCGGTAGTACAGCGAGGTGCGGTGGACCTCCAGGATCTCCGCCGTCCGGGGCACCGAGCCGGCGTTCTCCAGGAAGCAGCGCAGCGTCTCCTCCAGCTTGCCGTTCGCCCCGCCGTCCAGCAGCCGGCGCAGCGGCTTCGGCAGCAGCGAGCTGTTCAGCGCGCTGTCGGGCAGTTGCAGCAGGACGGCGTACTCGCCGAGCCCCTCCCAGTCCGCGATGCCCTCCAGCCGGGGCAGCCGGCGGGCCGCGCGCAGCGCCACCCCGGCCTGGTCGTGGGAGATCCACGCCTCGGACAGCCGGGGGCGGCGGCCGCCCACGCCGATCAGCGTGACGGTGTCCGGGTCGAGGAAGGTCCGCAGCGAGCGGGCCACGCTGCGGCACTGGAGCTCCAGCTCCTCCTCGGCCGGCTCGCGTTCGAAGACCTGCACCAGCACCGCCCGTTCCTGCTCGACGCGGAGCAGCCCCAGGGCGGCCCTGGTCTGCCGGAACGGGTCGAGGGCGGCGCGCAGCGCCACCTCCGCCCGGCCGGGCTCGTCCCGGTGCCCGGCGACGGCGACCCTGGTCACCACCGCGTGCGGGCCCTCCGGGAGCAGGCCGTCGTCGACCAGCCGCCGGTGCGCCGAGCAGCGCAGCGTCGAGTCGGAGCCGACCAGTTGGGCCACCAGCCGGCGGCCGTCCTCCTCGTCGAGGTCCGCGGCGAGGCGCTGCGCGTACATCTCGACGGCCAGCGCGCGGGCGGCCCGGTCGATGGCCGCGAGCTGCTCGGGCGTCAGCTCCCGGTCGGTGACCAGGACCATCAGGATGCCCAGCAGGTGGCCGCGCTCCCGGACGGGCACGCAGTAGCGCGGGCGCATCCCCAGGTCGTCCCGGGCGGGCAGGATGCCCGGCCGGGTCCACCGGGCGACGCCCTGCGCGAGCGCGTACCGGATGGGCTCGTCGTCCGCGATGCCCTGCAGCAGTGTGCGCACGCGCACGGTGTCCTCGTCGCCGAAGTGCCGGCTGGTGCAGATCATCCGCACCAGCGGGTCGTCCAGGACGACGGACCGGCCCAGTTCCTCGGCCAGTCCGTCCACCAGGGCCTGGAGCGCCTCGCCGCCAGGACGAGCACGCTGGATCAACCTCGTCATGTTCAAGCCTCCCGCCGCATTCATACAAGAGGCGAAACGCCATGGCCAAACGTTCGACAGACCGCGAAAACCGGCCCCGCGCCGGGCTCTCGCGAGGCTTCTCCCGACGCTCCAACTCCCTTGCTCCGCAGGTGAGTTGCCCCGGTTCGACACCCCCCTTCCGGAGGTCCTCCGGCCGCTCGCACGCGCGAGGGCCCCCGCGAACGGTGCACGGATCGTCACGTCGCCGTGCAGCGCGGGAACATCCTCCCCGTGCACCGTCGCATAGCCTGCTGGGAGGTTCCGCCTCCCCCCTGACCGCCGGCAGCTCCCAGGGCCGGGGCGAGAGCACCGCACCACCGTCGGCGCCCCACGCCGCAGCCCGGCACTCCACCGCCGACCGGCCCCGCCCCGCGCGCCGGGCCCGTTCCACACCGATCCAGGAGAACCGCATGCCCGCCCCCCAGCCGCTGTCCGACCCGCAGCCGGAGGCCACCAGCACCGACCTCGCACTCGACGCCCGCATCGTGCTCGGCGAGCAGCAGTTCGTCGACATCCCCGTCCGCCTGCGCTACTGCGAGGACGATCCGTACGCCGTCGCCCTGGAGTTCCTCGGCCAGGCCGCCGAGGCGGGCGTCTGGCAGTTCTCCCGCGACCTGCTCTGGGACGGCCTCCAGCAGCCGGCCGGCCTCGGCGACGTCCGCATCTGGCCGCCCTGCTCCTGCCACGGCCGCACCTCGCTGCGGATCATGCTGCAGGGCGAGGACGGCAGCGTGCTGCTCGACCTGCCGGCCCGGCAGATCCGCCGCTGGCTGCGCCGCGACGCCTTCGCCCTCGTCCCGCCGGGCACCGAGAGCACCCTGATCGACTGGGACGCCGAACTGCACAGCCTCACCGGCTGACCCGCTACGACCGCTCCGCGGCCCGGCCGAGCAGCTGCCACTCGCGCGGCGTCATCCCGTACGCCTCCCGGAACGCCCGGCTGAAGTGGCTGGAGTTGACGAAGCCCCAGCGCCGGGCGACCCCGGCCACCCCGAGCTGCTCGGTGGTCGGGCGCCGCAGGTCCCGGCCGCACCGCTCCAGGCGTCGGGAGCGGATCCACGCCCCGACGGTGGTCCCCTCCTGCTGGAACAGCTTGTGCAGGAACCGCACCGAGACGTGGTTCGCCGCCGCGATGGCGGACGGCGTCAGGCCCGGGTCGCGCAGGTTGCGCAGGATGTGGTCCTTGATCCGCTCCAGCGAGGCGGCGCTGTGCGCGGGCTGCGGCCGCGCCCGCCCGCAGCGGTCGTCGATCAGCAGCGCCAGCAGGTCGAGCGCGGTCGCCGCGGCCCGCCGCCCGACCGCCTCGTCCAGCCCCGGCGCCTCCCGGGCCATCCCCGCCAGGTACGTCGCCACCAGCGCCGCGCTGCCCTCGCCGGGCCCGAACGCGGTGGCGGTCAGCTCCCGCAAGTCCCGTTCCTCGACGTCCAGTTCGGCGCGCGGGAAGGAGAAGGAGGTGAAGGTGAACTCCTCGCCGATGCGCTTGCGGAACGTCCGCGAGGCGTCGGTGATGGAGAACTCCCCGGGGCGGATCAGCGACTCCCGGCCGTCCTGCTCCTTGATCGCGGTGCCGCGCTGCTGCAGCGTCAGGATCAGCGAGTCGGCTTCCTGCCGGGCGATCAGCCGCCTGCTGCGGGTCACCATCTGCGGCCCGGCCTGCACCCGCAGGATCCGCACCGGCCCGAGCCGGTGGTCCAGGATCGTCCCCGCCGACGGCTCGTCCTCCAGGAACTCCACCGCCATCGGCACGAAGGCGGTGGACACCGACTCGCGCCAGCTCTCCGCACGGTCGGCGGCGGACAGCGGCTCGGCGGAGCGCTCGGCGGGCACGTTCTTTCCCCTCGGATCGGGCCGGCCCGTCGGGAGCCGGCGTCGGATCACACTATCTCCGCCCGCTCCGCCCCCGACCGGGGTGCCCGATCGCGCCGGAGCGCCGGCGGGAGGGGTAACTCCCGCCGGCGCCCGGCTCATTCCCGCCGGCCCGTCAGAGTGCGGACACCCAGTACCGGTCGAACGTCATCTTGCCGTTGCCCGAAGCACCCGTGCGGGTGCCGGTCGTGGTGGTGGCCAGGGTGTACCAGGAGTCGACGTAGTCCGGGTCGTCGGTCCACCAGGAGGCCGGCATCGCGTCGATGATCGCGTTCACCAGCGGGATGTACGCGCCCTGGTCGGTGATGGTCAGCAGCACCGCCGCCAGCGCCTTGGCCAGCGAGGAGTAGTTGGTGTTGCCGTCGTCCTCCATCATCACGACGTCGGCCAGGTTGTACTTGTACAGCGACCAGTTCACCAGGATCTGGTTCGGGTAGTACGTCTTGTTCTCGTCGTCCAGGTACGGCATGGTCACGGTGTCGACCCGCACCTTGCCGTCCAGGCCGAAGCCGGTGACCAGGTCGAAGATCTCGGCGTCGCCCTTGAACCACGGCTCCTTGACGTCGCCGACCGAGACGGCGGTGACCCGGCTGGTCCAGAAGCCGGTGGCCGCCGCCGCGCTGTTCACCGGGGCGGTGGTCGGGGCCTGCAGGCCGGCGGCGGCGAGCTCCTGCTGCACCACCTTCATGCCGGCCTCGGTGGCCTTGTCGGTGTCCACGTCCACCAGGATCACCGGGCGGTCGGGGGCGTGGTCGGCGGCCAGCCGGTACGCCTTGCCGGCGCTGTCGTAGGCGACCACCACGGTGGCGTCGTCGTCCGACGGCGAGGACGCCACCAGCGGCTCGACGCCGTCGACGGCCGCGCCCACCAGCCGGACCTGCAGCAGCGGACCGACGTCCGTGCCGAGGCCCTTGGCGTCCGCGACCTTCCGGTCCGCCGTGGCGACGCTCGCGCCGAGCCCGTGCGCGCCCGAGGTCGTCGACCCGGCGGTCAGCCCGCGCAGCCCGACCGCCTTGCCCTGGGCCAGCGCCCCGGAGACCTGGCGCTGCCAGGCCTTGTCACCGAACGAGAGAGCGAGGGAGCGCGCGGCGCCGTCCTCGATGGAGTCCACGGCCGAGACGTGCGCGCTGCCGTGCTGGGCAGCGGGGACGGGCGCCGCGGACGCGAAGCCCTGAGCGGTGGTCACGGCCAGACCGGTCAGCGTCAGACCGGTCACCACCGTGCGCAGCCGCCGTGCGGAGTGCAGGGAGAACAAGGGGGAGCCTCCACCTGTCGTGGCCGCCCGGCCCTTCCGGGCAGGCCATGGACGCCGGGCCCGGGGCCGGGCGCGGCGTGATGGTTCCTGGAGCGGACCTATGGTGGGGCATAAGACGTCTACGCGAATAGACCCTGGGCAACCGTCCAGTACGGTCGGTCACGAATCGTCCCGAATGTCTGGCCGAACCACGTCAAAAAACACCGCACCCCGGCCCCGGGCCGCTCAGCCCTGGCCCGCGCTGCCCACCGGGCCGATCTTCACCGGGGAGCCGCCGCCCTCCGTGACGGGCAGCGAGGCGGCGCCCGGCCACGGGAGGGTGACCGGCTGGGTCTCGTCCGGCGGGGTCACCACCAGGCCGGTGATGCGGACGCCGGAGCCGCCCGAGTCGTTGGCCGGGTAGCTGATGCCGAACCAGGTCGACCTGCCGGCCGCCACCGTGCCCGTCACCACCGGCTCGCCGGAGCGCTGCGCGGACAGCGTGCCCGCCGAGGTCTTCAGGTCGACGCCCGCGTAGCCGGCCAGCGTGCAGTCCTTGCCGCTGTGGTTCTTCAGCTCGACCACGACGGTGTTCGCGCCGTCGCCGCCGATCGTCCGGTCCGCGGCCGTGATGGTCAGGTCCGCCGTCCGGCACTTGGCGGTCTTCCCGGAGGCGGCGCCGGCCCCGGTCGAGGCGGTGGCGGACGGCGTGCCGCCCTTGACCGGAGCGGCCGAGGCGCCGGTGGACGCGGCCGGGGCCGAGGCGCCGGTGGACGCGGCCGGGGCCGAGGCGCCGGTGGTCGCGGCCGGGGCGCCCTGCGCGGTGCTGGTCTCCCCCTCCTGGCAGGCGGTGAGCGAGAGGGCGGCGGCGACGGCCAGGACGGCGAAGGCGGACTTGCGGACGCGCACGGTGTTTCTCCTCCGGACGGGGGCGGGAGCGTATCTCCACCCACCGGGACCGCCCGCCCGCCCCGACCGTTCCGCCCCGACCGTCCCCGGCACAGTGCTGTGACACACCCGGCCCCGCGGGCACCCCCCGCCCAGGGCCCCCGACCTGCCCGAACCCCGCCGCACCGCCCGCCCGCACCCCGCCGGCGCCGCCACCGGCCACCGGTACGGACCCGTGACCCGGACGGCCTTGACCGGGCGGTGTCAGGGGGCGGTCGGCTCCTGGACGAACGGCAGGCACAGGTCGGCGGTGGCCTCCGCGTGGACGGTGAACTGCGCGCGGGCCAGGGCCGGGTCGCGGGCCTCGATCGCGGCGGCCAGGGCGCGGTGGCGCTGGTCGGGGGTGCTGCGGGCCTCGGAGCCGCCGGGATGCCCGGCCAGCAGCCGGGTCAGTTCGTGCTGGATGCCCTGCTCGGCCTCCAACAGCCGCCGGGAGCCGGAGAGTTCGGCGATGTGCAGGTGCAGTCCGGCGTCGGCGGTGCGGTACGCCTCCACTCGCAGGTCTACGCCAGCTCCCGGATGCTGTTCGCGCTGGCCCGCGACAAGGACGCGCCCGCGCTGTTCGCCCGCGTCTCCCGGCGCGGCGCCCCGCACACGGCGATCCTGTTCACCTCCGCGCTGGCCGCCCTGTGCCTGGTGCTCCAGGTGCTCCACCCGACGGACGCCTTCCTGCGGCTGGTCAGCATCACCGGCGACACCGTCTACGTCACCTGGATCGGCATCGCCGCCTCCCACCTGGTGCTCGGCCGCCAGGACCGCGCCGACGGCCGCCGACCCGCCGAGGGCACCGCCGTCTGGCTGTTCCCCTGGCTCACCTGGGCGACCCTGATCGTCCTGCTCGGCCTGTACGCCGTGATGATCGTCCTCGCCGAATCGCGCGTCGACGCCCTGCTGGCCCTGGCCCTCACCGCGGCCGTCTGCCTCGCCGGGCTGTGGCTCCAGCGCAGGCAGCAAGCAGCGCCCTCCGCCTGACACCCGGGCGAAGGAGGACGGCCGGCGGGGGGCCGGCCGTTTCGGAGCCATCGGGATGCGAAGGCGCCGGGCCGGTGGGACGGTGTCCCAGAGGCGCGGTGCGGTCCGGTCACGGACGGTTGCGGGAGGGGTCGCCGCGCGGTTCGCGCACCGAAGGGGTCCCGATGTTCGACACCAGCTTTGCGTTCCCCCGCGCCCTGCTGACGCCCTCCGCCGGGCCCGGCGGCCGGGTGGCCGTGATCGGCTCCGGCATCGCCGGCCTGGTGTGCGCCTACGAGCTCCAGCGGCGCGGCTTCGACGTGACGGTGTACGAACGCGGCAACCGCCCCGGCGGCCGGATCCGCACCCACCGGTTCTGGGACGGCACCCACACCGACCTCGGCGCGATGCGCATCCCCGCCAACCACCACTGCGTCCTGCACTACGTCCAGCGCTTCGGACTGGCCACCCGCCCCTTCGTCAACGCCAACCCGCAGGCCTACTACCACCTGCGCGGCAACCGGGTCCGGGTGCACGAGGTCGCCTCGCTGTTCCCCGCCTTCGCGCTGCGCCCCGAGGAGCGCTTCGCCCCGTCCGCGCTCCTCGACCGGATCCTCGCCCCCGTCTGGCAGGCCCTCACCGTCGAACAGCAGCGCCAGGCCCTGGACGGCCACTGGGACGACCCGGCCCTCGAACGCGCCGCCTCGCTGTCGCTGTGGCAGTTCGTCCACGAGCACCTCTCGCAGGACGCCTGGGACCTGTTCGGCCACGCCAGCGGCCTCGCCCACTACGAGCAGTCCTCGCTGCTGGAAGTCCTGGTCGACTACTTCGGCCTGTTCCACCGCGGCCAGGTCGAACTCGCCGACGGCATGGACGCCCTGGTGCACGCCTTCGTCCGCGCCCTGCGCCCCGGCACCGTCCGGCTGTCCACCCGGATCGACGAACTCGCGCTGCGCCCCGACGGCGTCCGGGTCCGCGGCCGCCGCATCGGCGGACGGCTCGACGAGCGCGCCGACTTCGTGGTCTGCTGCATCCCCGCCCCCGCGCTCGACCAGATCACCGTCACCCCCGGCCTGCCGCACGCCCAGCGCCACGCCGTGCGCGGCATCAGCTACGCCTCCAGCGCCAAGACCGTGCTGCACGTCACCCGCCGCCGCTGGGAGATCGAGGACGGCATCCACGGCGGCGGCAGCTTCACCGACCTGCCGATCCAGCAGTGCTGGTACCCGTCCGACAACGCGGTGCGCACCGACGGCGGCGTCAACGGCTCCGGCACCCCGCGCTGGGGCGCCCGCGACCCGCTGCGCTCCGCCGAACCCGCCGCGCTGCTCGGCGCCTACCTGTGGGGCGCCAACGCCCGCCGCTTCGCCGCCCTCGACCAGGCCGACCGGGAAGCCCTCGTCCTGGAGTGCCTGGAGCAGCTGCACCCCGGCATCACCGGCGACGTCGACGACATCGTGCACTGCAACTGGGACGTCCAGACCGGCATGGGCGGCGGCGCGTTCGCCCACCTCACCCCCGGCGAGCACACCCGCTACCTGTCGGTGCTCGGCGCGCCCCACCCCGCCGACCGGCCGCGGATCTTCTTCGCCGGCGAGCACCTCTCCGGCGCGCACGCCTGGTGCCAGGGCGCCGCGCAGTCCGCGCTCGGCGTGGTCGGCGCCCTGCTCGAACACGCCCGGGAGCACCGGGCCTCCGCCGCCCCGGTGAGCGCGCCGTGATGGACCGGGCCGACCTGCTCGCCCCGCTCACCCCCGCCCCCGGCGGCCGCGAACAGGTCGGCGTCGAGGTCGAGTGCGGCCTGCTCGACCCCGCCACCGGCATCGGCGCCCGCTACTCGGGCCCGCGCGGCGTCCGCGCCGTCCTGGAGGCGGTACTCGAACACTGGGGCGGCGAACCCGAGTGGGACGGCGACTGCCTGAGCGGCGTCCGGCTGTCCGACGGCAGCACCGTCACCCTCGAACACGGCGGCCAGATCGAGTACTCCTCCACCCCCGGGCCCGGCGTCGGCAAGACCATGGACGAAGTCCGCGCCGCCCTCGCCCGGCTCGCCGACCTGGCCGCCGGCTTCGGCCTCGCCCTCGTCCCCGGCGGCAACCTGCCCTTCGGCCGGCTCGCCGACGTCGAATGGGTGCCGATGTCCCGGGGCGCCCTGATGCGCCAGTACTTCGCCGACCTCGGCCCCGACGGCGCCCGCGCCCCCCACATCATGGGCCTGTCGCTGTCCACCCAGGCCACCCTCGACCACCTCGACCCCGCCGACCTCACCCGCAAGCTGCGCATGCAGACCGCCGTCGCCCCCGTCGTCTCCGCCCTGCTCGTCAACTCCCCGCTGCACGAAGGCCGCCCCTGCGGACTCCTCTCGCACCGCTCCTGGGCCTGGCTCCGGATGGACCCGCGCCGCGCCGGACTGCTGCCGCCCGGCCTGCGGCCCGACGTCCGCGCCGAGGACATCGCCGACTGGGCCCTGGGCATCCCGCTCATCCACTACCGCACCGAGGACGGCCGCTACCACCGCGCCCCCGACGGCAGCTTCGCCGAACTGCTGCGCAACGGCTTCGACGGCCACGCCCCCCGGCACTGGACGTCCCACCTCTCCCAGCTGTGGACCGACACCCGGGTCCGCCGCACCCTCGAACTGCGCGGCGCGGACGGGCCGCCCCACCCCCACCTCGGCGCCCTCCCCGCGCTCTGGACCGGCCTCAGCTACCACCGCCGATCCTGCGACGCCGCCTGGGAGTTGACCCGACGGCACACCGCCGCCGAACACCGCGCCGCCCGCGCCGAACTCCCCGTCCGCGGCCTCGACACCCGCCTCGGCGACACCCCCGTCCGCCCGCTGGCCGCCGAACTGCTCCGCCTCGCCCGGGCCGGCCTCGACGCCCGGGTCGCCGCCGGACTCGAACCGCCGCACGTCCCCGACCTCCTCGACCCGCTCGACGAGATCCTCGCCACCGGGCAGACCTTCGCCGAGCAGACCCTCGCCCAGTGGGACGGACCGCTGCGCGCCGACGCGGCCAAGTACGTTGCCGCGTACCGAATCTGACGCTACGTCAGCCTCTTGCGCAATGCCTCGACCACGGCGGGGGTCACCTCCGGCATCCGGTCGCCCCAGGAGACGTTGGCGTTCACCTCGCAGACCGTGAAGCCGCCGTCCGGCTCGAAGAGCAGATCGACGCCGCACAGCACCAGGCCGATCCGCTCGGCGGCCCGCACGGCGAGCCGCTCCGCCTCCGGGTGGCGGCCCGGGCAGGGCTCGATGCTGCCGCCGAGCGCCATGTTCGACTGCAGCGCGCCGTCCGGCGAGCTGCGCACCCCGGCGGCGACCGCCCGCCCGTCCACCACGATCACCCGCAGGTCGCGCCCGTGCGAATGCGCCACGTAGCGCTGGAACAGGAACGGCACGTCGGTGCGCAGGCTGCCCTGAAGGGCGGCCACCGTCGCCGCGTCCGGGGCCAGGAACACCCGGCGGCCGCCGCTGCCGCGCACCGACTTCACCACGCACGGCTCGGCGACCCCCGCCGCCACCGCCGGGCCGGGGTGGGCGTCGGTGTGGGTGCGGGTGTCGGGGACGGGGATGCCCGCCCCGGCCAGCCGCTGGAGCTGCCAGAACTTGTTGACGCAGGTCAGCGTCGCCTCCGCCGGGTTGACCAACTCTGTCTTCATCAGGGCGAGTTGGCGCAGCAGGGTGCCTTCGTGGTCGATGCTCAGCGAGGTCATCGCCAGCCGCACCAGCGCCACCCGGGGCGGCTCGATCCGGCGGCCCGTCAGGTCGTGCAGGGTCAGCTCGCCGTCGCTCACGCCCAGCAGCAGGCCGGTGGTCGGCACGGCCGCGAAGCGCCGCCCGAAGGCCTCGGTCAGCGCGGCGGTCAGGCGCACCGTCGCCGGGGTGTCGCGCAGCAGCGGGCTGTACAGCAGCCACAGATCGGCCTCGGGACGGGGGTCCGCTGCCACGAAACACGCTCCTGGGATCGGCAGTTGCGAGGACGCCCCCATCATCCGGGCCGGGGAGCTCGCGCGACAACCCGCGCCGCGGCGCACGCCCCCAGGGGCGCTTCCGGCCTCCGAGTGCGCGGGGCGCGCCCCGCAGCGCCGCCGTGTCCGGGTCCTGCCTGCGCCGCCCGGGCCGCCGCCGCGACGCACGATGGCGACCACCCGCCCCCAGGAAGGAGCCACCCCCGTGGCCGTCCCCACCACGCTCGACCACAGCGTCACCCGCTACAGCCTCCCGCACGCCTACTGGCTGGCGAAGGCCGCCGACCTCGCCTACCAGGACGACGCCACCATCGACCGGCAGGCCCACGACTGGGGGTTCCCGACCGTCCGCCACCACTCCACCACGTTCACCCCGCCGTTCCCGCTCCAGGACACCCAGGCCTACACGGCGGCCGGCGATCGGATGATCATCACGGCGTTCCGCGGCACCGAGCCCAAGGAGATCCGCGACTGGCTCTCCGACGGCACCACTCCGCCCTGGCCCGGCCCCGCGAAGACCGGCTACGTCCACTACGGCTTCGCCGAGGCCCTCGAATCGATCTTCCCCGCCGTCCGCGACGCCATCGCCGAACTGCGCACCGAGAACCAGACCCTGTGGTTCACCGGCCACAGCCTCGGCGGCGCCCTCGCCATGCTCGCCGCGGCCCGCCTCTACCTGGAGGACCCCAGGCTCCGGGCCGACGGCGTCGTCACCTTCGGCCAGCCGCGCACCTGCGACCGGCTGCTCGCCGCGGCCTACAACGAGGGCTTCAAGGACCGCACGTACCGCTTCGTCAACAACAACGACATCGTCCCGCAGCTCCCGCCCGAGCCGGCCTTCACCCACGTCGACGTCGCCCGCTACATCGACTCCTCCGGCCGCATCCGCGAGAACATCGGCCTGGTCGGCGGCCTCGCCGACCGCGCCAAGGGCCTGACGGCCGACGCGTTCGCGCCCGGGAGCGACGGGATCCGCGACCACTTCATGCGCAACTACCTGGCGGCGATCGAGAAGAACCTGAACTGAGCCGGCCTGGGCCGATCCGGGCCTCTCCGGGCCGTCAGAACCGGAACACCGCGCCGGTCCGGGCGTGCAGCTCGCACGGATTGCCGTACGTCCGGCTGAAGGCGGCGGGCCTGCCCTGCCACGTCCCCGAGAGCCGCGCGGTGACCGGCGCGGACTCCAGGGTGCAGATCGCGCCCGGATCGACGTCCAGCTTCCCCGGGTCGCCCCCGACCGACCGCAGCAGCCCGCACGCCGCCCCGGGAGTCGGGTGCGTCCCCCCGTCCGGATCGCACGTCAGCGTGACAGCACGCGTCTCGCCCGAGGCGAAGACCACCGACAACTCCACCCCCGACCGCCCCACCCCGACGGCCCCCGCCCACCCGCCATGCGCCACCAGACCCGCGCACGCCACCACCGCAGCCGCCACCACGCGCAATGAGTTCCTCATACCGTGCCCAACTCCCCACCCCCACCGGAGGTTACGTCCCCCCACCGCACGACGCCGAGCCCGGCGCGGTGCCGACTACCCCGGTGCCGGTGGGCGCGGAGCAGAAGCGTGTCGGCCGATCGCACGCCCGACGTGGCGGGGGCGAGGCGGTCCATGCTGATCCGGGCGAAGCCCGCCTCGTCCAGCAGCTTCGTCCAGACGGTTTCCTGGAGTACCCAGCGGCGCATCGTCGTGGCCTCGCCGTCCGGGGTTCGGGCCGGTACCTCTGCGTACCGGACGTCCGTCTCGGCGGGCGCTCCGCCGAGGTAGTGCCCCAGGGTGGAGACCGCCAACAGCCCGCCCGGCCGGAGGGCCCGGGCCGCGGCGGGGAGCAGGCAGCGGGGGTCCGTGAAGTCCGTGCTCCCGAACACCGAGTAGAGCACGTCGTAACAGCCGGGATGCCCGTCCAGGTGTTCGACCGCGTCGGCGTGCACCACACGCAGGCGCGGTGCGAGGTGACCGTACAGCTCGCGGGCCATCGCGTGCTGGCCGATCGAGGAGTCGATCGCGTCGACCCGGGCCGGGGCGTGGTGGGTGACGAGATGGGCGGCGTGACGGGCGGCACCGGCGCCGAGGTCGGCGACGACCAGGCCGGTGAGGTCTCCCATCACCTCGGCCCCGGGGCCCCCGCCCTGGTCCCAAACCCAGGAGAAGAAAGGAGGAACAGCGCGGTCACTGCGGGCACGAGTGCGGCCGTAGTGGTGCCAGAGGTCCGGCGAGGGGGTCGTCACCCACCTCATCCTCGCGCCCGGTGCGCGCCGTTGGAGTGTTCCGGACGAAATTCGCCCTCACGGGCGGGGGCGGCCGCGGAGAATCCGAGGCCGCCCCCGGTGGCTGGTCAGTGCGAGTCGTTGCCGGGGTGGCAGGGGCTGCACTTGGCAGCGTCCGCCCACAGCGGCCAGTCCACCTCCCAACCGTCCGCGGCAACCAGTTGCGCGGTGCGCAGCACGGTGCCGTCGTGCTTGAACTCGATGGCCGGCACGTGGTGCAGGAAGTGGCCGTCATTGTGGACACGGCACAACTCGGCGTAGGCGACGGTGTCCAGGATGATCGTGTGAACGCCGATGTCCACCAGCGAGCTGGGGCCCAGGCCCAGGTGCTCACCGCGGTGGGCCATCGCGGTCAACAGGTAGGCGTAGCCCTGCCCGAGAACGCGGCGGGCCATGACGGAGTCGTAGGGGTGGTCGCGCATCAGGAGTCCGATCTGCTTGTGCCACAGGTCGGCGGGGACGCGGTCGCGCACGTTCCGGAACGGGCCGGCGATCGGGTCGGCGGTCGCGGTTGCCATGGTTCCTCCGACTTCGTGGTCCGGGACGGCCCCGGACGGTATGAACAGCACACCACCGGCCGGACGGGTCGAGCAGTGAACGTGCTGACCGTGGAAGCGTTTTGCACGTCATGCAAACCGCATCGACGGACTGTCGGGCCGCGCGTACCGTTGGTGACCCCCGGTTGTGTCGCCTGGGAGGTCCTGTGCCGGACTCGCTGTGGAGCACTCCGAAAGCACGGTCGCTGGCGGAACAGCACCGCCCCGGTGAACTGGTGCGCCTCGGTCGCCAGCACCACGACTGGACGCTGGAGGCTCTCGCCCGTCGCCTGGGAGTCTCACCTTCCACGGTCAGCCGCCTCGAACGCGCAAGCCGGATCGTGGACCTGACGCTACTGCGGCAGGCCGCAGTCGAAGTCGGGATGCCGCACCACGTACTGGTGACCTCGCTCGCACTGCGCCCGTCCGCCGGCCACCACGCCGCTAGAGTGGCCGGCAGTTCCCGCGAGGCCGAGGAGAGTCCTATGCGCCGCCGAACACTTGTCGCCGCCGCCACCGTGGCCGGGCCGGCAGCCCTGCTCCTCGGCCTGGACGACGCACTCGCCGACACCCCCGGACCGACCCGCAACGCCGCGCAACTCGACCAGAGCCTGGCCCACGCGCGCGACCTGTTCGGCACCGGCTCGCACACCCGACTCCTCGCCGTGCTGCCCGGCTTGATCGCCGACGCCCATGCCGCCGCCGAATCCCGGCGTGCCCTCGACCAGGCTCGGCTGTCCACCGTCTACAGCCTCGCCAGCGCGGTCCTGGCCAAGACCGGTCATTACGACCGGGCGCGGTTGACCGCGGATCGTGCTCGCACCTGGGCCGACGTGTCCGGCTCGCCACTCGCCCAGGCCGCCGCTGCCCGGGAGATGGCCGTCGTGCTGCGGCACCAGGACCAGGCCCCGGCCGCTCAGCGGCTGATGTTCGCCGCGGTCGGCCGACTGGAGAACACCGGCCTCGCCACCCAGGCGCAGGCGGCGGCCTACGCTCAGCTGCTGTGCACCCTCGCCTACACCGCGGCGGTCGCCGGCCGGCGCACGGAAGCCCTCGCCATGACAGCCGCAGCCCGGGACGCCGCCCGCCGCCTGTCCGCCACGCCCGGTACTGGGCGCCTGTTCGACATCACCCCGGCAGCGGCCGACCTCTATGCCGTCAGCGTCCACTGGGCCCTCGGCGACGCCGGGGCCGCGCTCGAAGCCGGCCACAGGCTGCGGCCGGAGCTGTTCCCCACCGCCGAACGGCGCGCTCGGCTGCACACCGACCTGGCGCGCGCCTGGTGGCAGTGGGGACGTCCGGAGCAGACCGTGACCGAACTGCTGGCCGCGCTCAGGGTCAGCCCGGCCGAGGTCCGCGACCGGCCTTCCATCCGAGCTGTCGTCAGCGACCTCGCGATTCGTCACCCGCGCGTCGCCGGCGTCCGCGAACTCACCGCCGCCGTACCGCTGCGCTGAACTCCTGGGCCCCGGAGCATCGGCGCGCGGACCGCGCCCACCGACGCGACCTACCCGGACGCCGGCACCCGGTATCGCGTTCGGCAGTGGCCGCGCCGCCGCCCGCCGTGGGTCAGAAACCGAGCGGCGTGTACGTGGTCATCTGCTGGAGGAAGGCCTGTCCGGCGGGTGGGGCGGAGGCGAGCGGGAAGACCGGGATGGCGTTGCCGTTGGCGGAGGCGATGCCCAGGTAGTCGCCGAGCATTCGGCCCTGGGCGGTGTCGGGCATCCAGGTCAGTGGCATGGCGGTCGTGAGCGGGGAGGTGCGTTTCTTCCAGGTGCGGCCGCCGTCGGTGGAGGAGAGGTAGCGCACCGAGACGGCGGCGTTGGAGAGGTCGTTGTAGATGATCGCGAAGCGCCCGGGGTTGAGCGGGTCGGCCGTGATCGACGGGGTGACCCGGTCGGTGGCCGCGCACAGGGCGGTGTCCGCGCAGGTGTCGATCTCGGTGACGGTCCAGGTCAGCCCGTCGGTCGAGGTGGCCTGGACGAGGCCGTTCCACTGGCAGCCGGTCGCGGCCCGACAGCCGTGCCAGACGGCGACGATCCGGCCGGTGCTGTCCACGTCGGCGGAGACCGCGGCGACGTCCCGCAGGCCCGGGTCGTCCTTCCGGCTGCCGCCGTTGACCGCCGCCCGGCCGGTCCAGCCGGTGCCGCCGCCGGTGACGGTGAAGGAGCTGACGTTGCCGTTCAGCCCGTACAGGACGACCAGGGTGCCGTCCGGCCGGATCACCGGGTAGCTGCCGTTGGAGGCCGGTCGGGGGCCGTCGACGGTTGACCAACTCCGGCCGCCGTCCGTCGACTTGGCGATCTCGATGGCCTGCGGGGAGGACGTCCTGGTGGCGGTCAGCCAGCAGGTGCCGTAGTACGGGCTGGAGGTCCAGTTGTCGCAGGCGATCCACTCCTTGTCCCAGTTGGCGCCGTCGTTGCCGATCGCCCAGCTCGGCGCGGACCAGTACGCGGCGTCGTCGGACGAGCGGCTGACCATGACGCCGCCGCCGGTGTCCCCGTCGAAGACCAGGGAGGCCACCAACCAGGTGTGGTTCCAGGCGCTGTAGGCCACCGCCGGGTCGGTCGCGCGCCGGTGGGCGCCGCCGCCCGCGACGGTGAGCCCGGGCAGGACGTCGGAGTTCCAGGTGAGCCCGGCGTCCCGGGTGACCGCGAAGCCGATGTTGGTCGCGCCGCTCTCGACGTCCCGGCCCACCTGGTAGGCGCTGACGACCGTGCTGCCCCAGGCGAAGCTGTCCGGTTCGACGGCGGCCGAGTGCTGGGTGTCGGCGGTGGTGTACGGGTCCACGCCGACCGTGCGGAGGCCGCCCGTGTAGCTGCGGCACCCCAGCGGCGTCTCGGCCGCCTGGCGCGGCTCGCCGGCGTAGATGTTGACGGCGGCAAGGCAGATCGTCTGCTGGCCCGCCGGAGCGGGCGGCAGGGTCTGGACGAAGCCGTGCGTGCCCACGTCGTCGCGCTGGAGGTTCGCGGTGAACTCCTGGACCACCACGTTGTTGCGGCGCACCCTGACCTTCGAGGAAGCGGGGGTGTCCGGGTCCCTGGCCCAGCCCGAGACCACCACACCGCCGTTGCCGCCGGTCATCGCCTCGAACGAGCCCTCCGCCGCCTGGTCGGGATCCGGGTCCGGCGGCTCGAAGCAGATCGGCGGCGGCTTGGGCTGGTCGCACACCGGCGCGGCCTGCGCGCCGCCCGGCGCGATCAGCAGGGACGCGACGGCGACGACGCCCGCCAGCAGCATCGCCACCCCCCGCCCGGCGGCCGAAGAAGAAGAAGAAGAAGAAGTAGAACGTCCGATGGACAACGTGACCCCCCTTGGTCGGCCGGGCCCCGGCCCCCCGCCGGGGCCCGGCCGTGCTCGTCGCCGCTAGAAGCCCAGCGGCGTGTAGCTGGACATGGTCTGTGCGAACTGCTTCCCGTCGGTGGGCGCGGCCGCGACCGGGAAGGTGGTCACCACGCTGCCGTTGGCGACCGCGATGCCCAGGTATTCGCCGAGCATGCGGCCCTGGCTGGTGTCGGGCATCCGGCTGAGCGGCATGGCGTCGGCGAGGGTGGCCGGGGGCTTCTTCCAGGTGCGGCCGCCGTCGGTGGAGGTGGTCCAGCGGACCGAGACGGCGCCGTTCCACAGGTCGTTGAAGACGATCGCGAAGCGCCCGGGGTTGAGCGGGTCGGCCGCGACGGACGGCGCGAACTGGTTGCTTGCGGCACACAGCCCGGTGTCCTGGCAGGTGTCGATCTCGTTGACCGTCCAGTTCACCCCGTCGGTCGAGGTGGCCTGGACGAGGTTGTTCCAGGCGCAGCCGGTCGCGGCCTTGCAGCCGTGCCAGACGGCGACGATCCGGCCGGTGCTGTCCACGTCGGCGGAGGCCACGGAGACGTCGCGCAGGCCCACCACGTCGTACTGGCTGCCGTTGTTGACCGTCACCGGGTTGGTCCAGCCGGTGCCGCCGCCGGTGAGCGTGAAGGCGCCGACGGTGCCGAGCGCGCCGTACAGGACGGTGACGTTGCCGTCCGGGCGGATCACCGGGTAGCTGCCGGTGTCGGCCGGCCAGGAGCCGCTGAGCCTGGTCCAACTCTGGCCGCCGTCGGTGGACTTGGCGATCTCCAGGGCGTAGTGGCCGAACCGGGTGACGGTCAGGTAGCAGGTGCCGTAGTACGGGCTGGAGGTCCAGTTGTCGCAGGCGATCCACTCCTTGTCCCGTTCGTCGCCGTCGTTGCCGATCGCCCAGCTGGGGGCGGACCAGTGCGCGGCGCCGTCGGTCGAGCGGTTGACCATGATGCCGGTGCCGAAGCCGCCGTCGATCACCAGGCTGCCGACGATCCAGGCGCCGTGCTTGGCGCTGTAGGCCACCACCGGGTCGCTGGCGCGGGCGTGCGTGCCGCCGGCGGCCACGGTGAGGCCGGGCAGTTCGCCGGAGCTCCAGGTGAGTCCGGCATCCCGGGAGACCGCGAAGCCGGTGTTGGTGGAGCCGCCGCTGTAGCCCCGGCCGATCTGGTAGGCGCTGACCACGGTGCCGCCCCAGGCGTGGCTGTCCGCCTCGACGGCGGCCGAGTGCTGGGTGTCGGCGGTGGTGTACGGGTCCGCGCCGACGGTCTGGAGGCCGCCGGTGAAGCTGCGGCACCCCAGGCTGGTCTCGGCGGACCGGTGCGGCGTGCCGCCGTACACGTTGACGGCGGCCAGGCAGATGGTCTGCGGGCCGGCCGGGACGGACGCCAGCGCCTTCGTGAAGGAGTGGTAGCCGACATCGGAGCGGTAGTCGCCGGCGGCGAACTGCTGGACCACCGCGCCGTTGCGGCGCACCCGGACCTGCACCGAGCCCGCGGTGTCCGGGTCGGTGGCCCAACCCGTCACCACCACCTGGCCGTTGGCGCCGTACATGGCGTCCCACCAGCCCTGCGCGGCCTGGTCGGGATCGGGATCCGGCTCCTCGAAACAGATCGGCGGCGGATCGGGCTGGTCGCAGAGCGGCGACGCCTGCGCGCTGCCGGGCGCGACCAGCACGGACGCGGCGACGGCGACCGTGGAGAGCAGCAGCGCCGCCGTCCGCCCGGCGGCAGCGGAAAGGAACGACTTCCTGAACAACGTGACCCCCCTGGTTGTCGTTGCGGTAAGGAGGATGGCAAGCGCGAATAAACAACCCGTCAACACCGACTGGCCGCCATGCCACCCGCACGTGGGAAGATCCGCAGGTGAGTGCCATACCGCCGCCCAGCAAGCCCGTCCAGTCGTGCGCGGACCCGAACTGTTCGCAACCCAGCGCGTACCGCACCCGTTCGCGTGACGCCTGGTGCGACGGGCACATCACGGAAATCCTCCGCACGGGTGGTGTGGAACCGCTGGAGCCGTTCCAAAAGCCCACGGCCTGGCGGCTCACCCGGTGCCTGAGCTGCGGCTGCGAGGCGCACTACCGCTTCGAGTACACGCTCGCCAACAACGCGCTGGACGAGCCCACCTGCCGGGCCTGCTTCTGGCGGCAGTGGGCGCTGGACGCCCGCCGCAACCAGGGCCCGTACGCCGACCTGACGCCCGTTCCGGTGGAGCGGGCGCGGGCCCACGCCGAGCAGCACGGCTACGAGTACCTCGCCCCGCTGACCGAGCCCTCGCTGGAGGGCGACCCGCACCACGTGCGCTGCCGGCACTGCGGGCGGCAGGCCGCCGAGCGGCTGGGCGACATCGCGTTCGGCTGCCGGTGCGGCACCAACCCGAGCCGGGCCCGGCAGACCTCCAACGCCCCTGGCGAGAAGAAGCGGGAGCTGCTCAAGGACTCGGGGCTGCCCGTCCTCGACTGGTGGGACCACGAGGCCAACGACGCCGCGCAGTGGGAGACCGTCACCGTCACCGCGCTGCGCGAGGCGGCCTGGCGCTGCCCGGACTGCGGCCTGCGGTTCCGGGCCCGGGTCAGCCACATGCTGCACAGCCGGCAGTGCCCGGACTGCGAGCCGAAGCGCCGCGCCGAACGCGACGACCGGCTCGCCCGCCTGGCGGTGACGCCGGTCGCCGAGGTGCCGGAGCTCCTCGCGGCCTGGGCCGACGAGGACGACCCGCACACGGTGACGGTGGCCGGCGACCACTGGCTGCGCCGCTTCCGCTGCCCGCAGGGCCACCACCCGAGGGTGACGCCGCTGCGGTACCTGGAGTCGGGCTGCCCGTCCTGCCGCAGCCGCCGGACCGCCGCCGCCCGCAAGGAGGCCGAGGCGGCAGTCCCGTTCCGGCTGAGCCCGGAGCTCGCCGGCCAGTGGCATCCCACCCGCAACGGCCGGCTCAGGCTGGCGACGATCTCGCCCGGGTCGCGCCGGACCGCCTGGTGGCAGGACCCGGTCTGCGGCCACGAGTGGGAGGACACCCCCGAGCAGCGCGAGAAGGGGCACCGGCTGCGCTGCCCCGAGTGCCGCACCATCCTCGACTCGCTGGCCTTCCACTTCCCGGAGCTCGCCGCCGAGTGGTCCCCCGCCAACCCGCTCTCCGCCTGGCAGGTCCGCCCGACCGCGCAGACCACGTTCGTCCCGGCCTGGCTGTGCTCCGCCGACGCCGGGCACACCTGGCAGGCGCCGCTCGCCTCCCGCGCCAACGGCAGCGGCTGCCCGGAGTGCCGCGAGCACGGCAAGTCGCAGGTCGAACTGAGCCACCACCGGGCCGCCGAACGCGCCTTCGGCGCCGCCGCCTCCGGCCAGTCCGTGCGGCACCCCGCCTTCGCCCGCCGCGCCTCCTGGACGATCGACATCAGCGTGCCGCTCCCCGACGGCCGCACGCTGGCGATCGAGTACGACGGCGCGTACTGGCACGCCGACAAGGCCGCCCTCGACACCGACAAGTCCCGCGACCTGCTCGCGGCCGGACATCTGGTGGCCCGCCTGCGCGAACACCCGCTGCCGCCGCTGCCGGTGCGGGACCCGGGCTACGCCGAGTTCACCGTCCACTCGTCCGCGCCCCGGCCCGACGAGGTGATCGCGAAGGTGCTCGACTGGGCCTCCCACGCCGGGAGTTGACCGGACCCGGTGGAGACCGGACCCGGCGGGGGGCAGGGGCTGCGGCGGCGCGGGCGTCAGATCCAGCGGCGGCGCGCCGCCCTGACCCCCGCGTCGAACCGGCTGCTCGCCCCCAGGCGGTGCATCAGCTCCGCGACCATCCGGCGCTCGGTCCGCACCGACACGCTGAGGCGCTTGGCGGCGGCCGCGTCGGTCAGGCCCTGCGCCAGCAGGACGAGCAACTGCCGCTCCATCGGGCTGAGTTCGGGGTCGCACTCCACGACGGTGCTCGTGCTGCGCATGGCCGGCCGCCCCTTCGAGGGTCTCACGGCGCAGCGGCGCCCCCGGGCGGGGCCGCCGTCCGCACACCGGCGACTCTTCCAGGCCACCGGCCCGCCGCCGCGCCGCCCGGACGATCCCGGACAGTCCCGGACAGCCGGACAGCCGGCCCGACCGTCCGACCGCCCGCCCACCCGCCGGGCACCCGCCCGCAGGCCCGCGCGTAGCACCCCACCGGCCGGATCGCCCCGGCCCCGGCCGCCGACGGCAGCAAGCTGCCACCCTGCGCGGTCGTCCGTTGACCGGGCGTCAGGGCGCTCCCACGATGGGCCGTGCGCCGATCGCCGGGCAGTGGGCCCCGCGACGGCGCCAGGTCAGGATTGGGGATCCACCGTGCGACTGCGCAACAAGATCGCCGCCCTCGTCGTCTCCGCCGCCGCCCTCGCGGGCGGCGTGGTGATGGCCTCGCCCGCGAACGCCGCGATCGTCGGCTGCTCCATCAACCAGGGCGTCGAGATATGGGAGTACGCCTCCTACGGCGGCAAGTGCGTCATGCTCACCGGCAGCTACGACGACACCCACGGCATCCGCTACTCGGACGGCGTCGAGGTGTACTACACCGCTGGCAGCGCCGAGAACAACTACCCGTGGGCGATCACGGTCTGCTACAACGCCCACGGCGGCGGACCGTGCCGCGGCTACGTCGCCGGCCCGTCCTCCGGCAACCTCGGCTTCCAGGGCGTCGGCACCGTCTACGCGTGACCGAGCCCCCGGCCCACTGAACGCGCCGGCCGCGGGCTGTCCCCCACGACCGGCGCCCCACCACGAAACCCCCACCACGAAAGGGACCTCTCCCGTGCGGCCGATCGCCGTCCGAGTCGTCGCGGTGGCCGTGCTCACCGCCGCAAGCGCCTGCGCAGCCGGGCAGCCGAACCCGAAGCCGGACGCCGCCGGCCCCGCCGCCGCGGCGACGTCCGCCGTGGCGTCGGCCGCGCCCGACGGCCTGTTCACCGCCGTCCCGCTGCCGCTGGACGCCTACCGCCCGACCGACGACCAGAGCGCCGCCCTCACCGCGGCCTTCAACGTCCTCGACCACGCCTGCATGCAGGCCAAGGGCTTCGACTACCCGCCCGCCCCGTACCTCCGCCCGCAGCCCCGGCCGGCCACCCCCGTCAACTTCATGCGGTACGGGGAGGACACCGAGCCGGCCGCCGCGCTCGGCGACAGCGACTACCGGTACTACTGGACCGGGCGGCGCGGCGGCCCCGATCCGGCGGTCTCGATGACCGCGGCGGAGCACGCCGCGCAGACCGACCCGTCCGGCGGCTGCGCCCGGCAGGCCGCGGACCGGCTGTCGGCCGACGGCGGCGACTACCTGAACCCGGCGTCCACCGTCGGCGACCTCGACCAGCAGTCGTTCGTCGACTCGATGGAGGACGCCCGGGTCAAGGCGGTGTTCGCCGCCTGGTCGGCCTGCATGCGCGGGCGCGGCTTCACGGCGGACGCGCCGATGGGCCGGCAGGTCAACCCGTTCGGGTGGCCGCACGAGCAGCGGCTCGCCGATGTCGGCTGCAAGCGGCAGGTCGACCTGGTGCGGATCTGGTCCGACGTGGAGGCCGAGCTCCAACGGAAGCTGATCGCCGACCACGCGCAGGCGCTGGACACCGAGCGGCAGCGGCGCGAGGCCACCGTCCGCAACGCCGCCGCCGTCCTCACGGCGAACAGCCGCTGAGCACGAGCTCCGGACAGCCGTTGAGCGCGCTCAGAACATCTGCACCGAGGCGCCCATCCGGTAGTCGTGCGCGGAGAACGCGGCGGAGACGGCGAAGCGGTCCGCGCGGACCAGGGTCTGCCGCCATTCGATCAGCCGCCCGTCCTGGTCGCGGCCGAGCCGGTCGATGGCGAGCAGCGCGGTCGTCTCGGGGCAGTCCAGCAGGATGCGTTCGCCCCGGCCGGGGACGACGGCGCGGATGCGCTCCCAGCCGCCGCAGATCCGGCTGCCGCAGTGCCGTTCGAGCTCGTCGTAGAGCGAGGTGCGGGTGAAGTCCACGTCCAGCAGCGGGTGGGCGACGTCCCAGGGCAGCCAGATCCGGTCGACGGCCAGCGGCTCCTCGTCGGCCAGCCGGACGCGTTCCAGGTAGACCAGCGGCGTGGACTCCTCCAGCCCGAGCCGCGCCGCGACGACGCCGTCGGCGCGCCGGTCGAGCGCGCGCACCACGCTGCGCTGGACGGCGCCGACCTCCTCGACCGACCGGAACAGGCTGTACGCCTCGCCCACGTCCTGCTCCAGCGGGCGGCTCGCGGTGAACTTCGACGCCCGGCCGCGCTGCGCGCTGACCAGGCCCTCCTCGCGCAGCCCGCGCAGCGCCTCGCGCACCGTGTGCCGGCTGACCCGGTACTCGGCGACCAGGTCGTGCTCGCCGGGGAAGACGTCGCGGAACTCGCCCTCGTCGAGCCGCCGCAGCAGGTCGGCGCGCAGCTGCGCCCAGAGCGGACGGCCGGCGGATCGGGTGAGCGGCCTGGGGCCGGGGTCGGAAGTCACGGCGCCGTCCTGGGGGTCAGGGATCGGATGGGTGGGACTGGGCACGAAGTGCATGGTCGTCCCTCGGCGGGGAGTGCACAAAATCGGACGCCCGCCGGGTCCGGCGGGCGTCCGAGAGGAGCGGGCCCGTCAGGCGACGGCGCCGATCAGCATGAACGACGCCACCGCGAGCAGCACGCCGGCGAAGGCCCGCTGGAGTGCGGCGCCGGACAGCTTGGACGCCAGCCGCCTGCCGTCCCAGGCGCCGAGCACGGCGGCGCCCACGAACGGCCCGAAGACGGCCAGGTCGAGCGAGATGCCGGAGACCGTCAGGCGGGTGGTGAGGGAGACCACCGAGTTGATCAGGATGACCACCAGGCTGGTGCCCACCGCCTTGCGCATCGGCAGCCGCAGCACCGCGACCAGCGCGGGCACCGCGAGGAAGCCGCCGCCGACGCCGAGCAGCCCGGTCACCGCGCCCAGCCCGGCCCCGGCCGCGACGGTGCCCGCGAGTCCGCCCCGGGCCGGCTCCACAGCAGCGTCTCCGCCCCGGGCCGGCTGCGCGGGCGCGTCGCCGTCCCGGTCCGCCCGGCGGGTCGCGGTGCGGGCGCCGCGCAGCATCGCCGCGGCGGCCAGCGCGGCCAGCACGGCGAACGCCGCCGTCAGCACCGGCTGCGGGATGCGGTGCGCGAGCGCGGACGTCGCGACGGCGGGGAGCACGCCGGCCGCCGCGAACAGCGCGCCGGTCCGCCAGGCGACGTTGCCGGTGCCGGCGTGGCGCAGCAGCGCGGTGACGGTGGTGGCGGTGACGACGACCAGGCTGGTGGTGCCGGCTTCGGCGGGCTCGACGCCCAGCAGGTACACCAGTGCCGGGACGGCCAGCACTCCGCCGCCGCCGCCGAGCGCGCCCAGCGCCACGCCGACCACGGCCCCGCACAGCAGCGCGGCGATCAGGGTGCTCACGCCGTGACGCCGTCCGGGGCGGTGTCGGCGGGCCGGACGACCTCGCCCCGCCAGGCGGCGAACCCGCCGCGCAGGTCGGTGGCGTCGAAGCCGCGGGCGCGCAGCACGGACGCGGCGACCGAGGAGCGGTTGCCGCTGGCGCAGAGCACGGTCAGCGACAGCCCGGTGGGCAGTTCGCCCAGCCGGGCGAGCAGTTCGGGCAGCGGGACGAGCCGGGCGCCGGGGAGGGTGCCGGTGCCCTGCACCTCGCCCGGGCCGCGGACGTCGAGCAGCTCGAAGTCCCGTCCGGTGCCGGCGAGTTCGGCGGCGAGGGCGTCGGCCTCGCGGCGGTCGGCGGCGGTCAGGTACTCGGCGGCGACGGCGTCCACGGGCGCGTCCAGGGCGCCGAGGACGTGGTCGAAGCCGATCCGGGCCAGGCGGTTGCGGGCCTCGGTCGCGGTGGCCGGGTCGCCGCACAGCACCAGGGTGTCCTGGGCGTCGAGCACCTGCCCGGCGAGTTCGGCGAACCGGCCGCCGAGCGGGATGTTGACCGCGCCGTGCAGGTGGGCGGCGGCGAACGCCTCCGGGTCGCGGGTGTCCAGCACGGTGGCGCCGCCGGCCCGGGCGGCGAGGAACGCCTCCGGGGTGAGCGGCGGAACGGCGGAGTCCTCGTCCAGGACCGGGCGGGCCTCGCGGTTGCGCACCGAGGTGAACGCGAAGTAGGCGGGCACGGCGGGCTGGCCGGCGGTCACCACGGTGACGAACTCGTCCTCGGTCATCTCGGCCAGCGCGTAGTTGCCGCGCCGCTGGTTGCCGATGGTGCAGCTCAGCTCGGCGGACAGGTTCTTGCCGCAGGCCGAGCCGGCGCCGTGCGCCGGGTAGACCCGGGTGTCGTCGGGGAGGGTGAGCAGGGCGCGGGTGGAGCGGTACAGCAGGCGGCCCATCTCCTCGGCGGAACGGCCGCGCGAGCTGAGCAGGTCGGGGCGGCCGACGTCGCCGATGAACAGGGTGTCGCCGGTGAGCACGCCGTACGGGACGGCGTCGTCCGCCTGCTCGCGCACCACGACGCAGATCGACTCGGGGGTGTGGCCGGGGGTGTGCAGGATCTCCAGGTCGACCTTGCCGAGGCTGAGGCGCTCGCCGTCGGCCAGCGGGTCGGTGTCGAAGTCGAGCGCGGCGACGGAGCCGTAGGAGATGCGCGCGCCGGTGCGCTCGGCGAGCTCCAGGTGGCCGGAGAGGAAGTCGGCGTGGATGTGGGTCTCGATGACCCGCTCGACGGTCAGGCCGTGCTGCTCGGCGGTGGCGAGGTACTCCTGGATGTCGCGCTGGGGGTCGACCACGACGGCGCGGCCGGTGGTGCGGTCGCCGACCAGGTAGGAGGCGTGCGAGAGGCAGTCGAGGTAGAACTGCACGAAGACCAGCGGGCGGTCGGTCATCTGTGGCTCCTGAGGCGGGAGTTGGGCGGGTGGGCGGGCGTGGCGGAGGGTCAGGCGAGGCCGCGGAGCATGAGGTTCCAGTAGAGGAACGGCAGGCCGCGTCGCTTGAGGTGCCACATGTCGGTGCGCTCGCGGATCGTGTTGATCACCGGGATCGACGGGGCGGGCCGGCCGCTGTAGTCGAATTCGGCGAGCAGCATCTTGTTGCGGGCGGTGGTCAGCGGGCAGGAGGAGTAGCCGTCGTAGGCGGCGGTGGGCTCGCGGCCGGCCAGGGCGGCGAGCAGGTTCTCCACCAGGACGGGGGCCTGCTTGCGCACGGCGGCGCCGGTCTTGGAGTTCGGCGAGGATCCGGCGTCGCCGAGCGCCCACACGTTCGGGTAGCGGACGTGCCGCATGGTGTGCTTGTCGATCTCGACGTAGCCGGCCGGGTCGTCGGCGCCGGCCAGCGGGCTGCGCTTGACCCAGTCGGGGGCGCTCTGCGGCGGCACCACGTGGGCGACGTCGTACGGCAGGGTGGTGGTGGCGCCGGTGGCGAGGTCGCCGACCACCACTTCGCGGGCGCCGGGGCGCACCTCGGTGACTTCGCTGCCGTAGTGGACCTTGACGCCGTAGCGGCGCACCACGTCGTCGAGCACCCGGGCGAATTCCGGGACGCCGAAGATGGCGGTGCCGGGGATCACCAGGTGGACGTCGATGTTGCCGAGCACGCCTTCCTTGCGCCAGTGGTCGGCGGCCAGGTAGGCGATTTTCTGCGGGGCGCCGCCGCACTTGACGGCGCCCGTCGGCATGCTGAACACCGCGCTGCCGGAGCGGGTTTCGCGGATGAAGCGCCAGGTCTCCGGGGCGTACTGGGGCGAGTAGTTGCTGGACAGGCCGTTCTTGCCGAGCCCGTCCCGCAGGCCCGGCACCCGGTCCCAGTCCAGCTGGATGCCGGGGCAGACCACGAGGTGCTGGTAGGAGACCGTGCTGCCGTCGTCCAGCGTCACCTCGCGGGCCTCGGGGTCGACGGCGACCGCGGCGCGGCGGATCCAGTGCACGCCCTTGGGCATGACGGACGCCTGCGGCCGGATGCTCTCGGCGAGCGGCGCCCGGCCGCCGCCGACCAGCGTCCACAGCGGCTGGTAGTAGTGGCGCTCGCTCGGGTCGAGCACCGCCACGTCGCGCTGGCCGGCCCGCCGGAGCCGGGCCGCGACCGTGATGCCGGCCGTTCCACCGCCGATGATCACGATCCGGTGATGTTTGCTGGTCAAGGGGGCCTCCTCGGCAAAATGTACGGACATTAACCTAGGCAGACCCGGGACGGGCCGCAAGAAATTGTCCGTACATTTGCCTCGGAGGCAAGAGCTCCCTACCCGGGCAGCGCCTCGGGGTCCGGCAGCCAGTCGTCCAACGGGACGCGGCAGGAGTTCAGGACGTAGGCGACCAGCGTGTACAGGCCCGCCAGGGTGAGCAGTTCGAGGATCTGCGGCTCGCGGTAGATCCCGGCGAGCGCCGCCCAGGTGGCGTCGGTGAGCGCGGCGTCGCGGTGGAGTTCGTCGACGGCCCGCAGCAGGGTGCGGGTGCGCGGGTCGTGGCCGTCGGCGTCGGGGCCGGCGGCGATGCGGGCGCGGTCCTCGGCGGTGAGGCCGAGGCGGTCGGCGAAGTGCGCGTGGTGGGCCCACTCGTAGCCGGAGCGGGTGTGCCGGGCCACCCGCAGCACGACGGCCTCCCGGTCGCGGTCGGGCAGCGTGCCGCGGCCGAGGCGCTCCAGCAGCGGGAACAGCGCGGCCAGCAGCACGGGGTCGTGGGCGACGGTGGCCAGCACGTTGAGGACCGGCCGCCCGTCCAGCCCGGCGGCCGCCAACAGCCGCTCCCCCTCGGGCAGTTGCCGCACCATCAACTCCCGCGCGCGGGCGGCGTCCAGCGGCGCGAGGCGGGGCCGGCGGGCGTTCACGGCCGCACCCGCGCGCGGTAGTGGTGCATGCAGCCCATCAGGTCGAGCTCGCCGGGCGTGCCGTCGCCGCTCAACTCCCGGTACACCGCACCGATGTTGAGCACCAGCCGTTCGGCGTCGTCGAGGTCGGCGAAGTCGGCGGTGTCGAACGCGGCGGCGGCCTCCAGCGCACTCAGCCCGGCGGCGTGGGCGGCGGCGGCGTGGTCGCGGACCCGCAGCAGGTACCCGCGCAGCCGG
Source organism: Kitasatospora sp. NPDC004531 (assembly GCF_053602195.1). NCBI lineage: Bacteria > Bacillati > Actinomycetota > Actinomycetes > Kitasatosporales > Streptomycetaceae > Kitasatospora > Kitasatospora sp. NPDC004531. The sequence continues at coordinate 45,115 of NZ_JBSGDD010000027.1, forward strand.
CGCACCTCGGCGGGGCCGACCACCGGGCCGTGGCCGGGGACGACGGTGGTCGCGCCGAGCGCCAGGATCACGTCGAGCGCGGCGATCCAGCCGGCCACCGGGCCGGTGTGGATCACGGGGTGGCCGCCGACGAACAGGATGTCGCCGGCGAACACGGTGTCCGCGTCCGGCACGTGCACCAGCACGTCGCCCGCGGTGTGCGCCGGCCCCACCTCGATCAGGTGCACCGGGCGGCCGCCGACCTCGATCTCCGCCGTACCGTCGAACGTCCGGGTCGGGAAGGTCGGGACGATCCCGGAGAAGTCGAAGGCGCCGATCATCCTCCGTGCCACGGGCGGCAGTTGGGCCAGCAGCACGGGGTCGGCGGCGGCCCGGGCGAACAGCGCGGACAGCTCGTCGTGGCGCATCGCCCCGGCGGCGGCCGCGGAGGCGACGATCTCGCGCCCGGCGAGCAGCTGGTTGCCCCACCAGTGGTCGCCGTCGCCGTGGGTGTTGACCAGCGTGTCGATCCGCAGCTCGGGCAGCGCGCGCCGGGCCTCGCTCAGCATCCGCCGGGTCTGCGGGACGGTGAACAGCGTGTCGACAAGCAGCGCCGCGCCGTCGCGGCCGACCACCAGGCCGGCGTTGCTCCACCCCCACGACCCGTCGGGCTGGAGGTACGCGTGGGTACCCGCGGCGACCTGCTGCCAGCCGAAGGCGTACGGAACGGACATGGGTGACCCCTCCTGGACTCTGAATGTGGACTCCAGTCCATAGGTATACGCAGGTACACATTGGGGGTCAAGTACACTCCCGGCATGACGACTCCGGGCCTGACGACCACCGCCCCGCCCGACCGGCGGGAACGCCGCAAGCGCGAGACCCGCGACCGGATCCTCGCCGCGGCCACCGCCCTGATCGCCGAGCGCGGCTACGAGGCGACCACCTACGACCTGATCGCCGAGCGCGCCGACCTGGGCCGGCAGACCGTCTTCAACCACTTCCCGCGCAAGGAGGACCTGGTCGTCGCCTGGGTGCAGACCCGCCGCGACCGCCTCGACGCCCTCGCCGCCGAAGGCGACACCAGAGCCGACACCGCCGACGGCCCTGCGCTGCACCGGCTGACCGCCCTGTTCGCGGCGATGGCCGACTTCGACGACCGCGACCGCGCCGTCGCCCGCGAACTGCACACCGCCAAGGTCCTCGCCCGGGGCTTCCTCCCCGGCGCCCCGCCCCCGCCCGCCCTCGCCGCGCTGCTCGCCAAGGCCCGCGACGCCGGTGAGCTCGCCGCGGGCCTGGATCTCGGATCGGCCGCCGAGCTGCTCTTCGACAGCTACGTCGGCACCTTGCAGCGCTGGCTGGAGGCCGACTGCGCCTTCCCGCTCGCCCCGGTCCTGGTCGCCAAGGCCGAGCTGGCGGTCCGGGGCTTCGCGGGAGGCCGTTGACCGGTCGTCCGGGCGGCCGTCCGGGCGGCCGTCACCCCTTGACGGTCGTCCACGTCCCCGGCTCGGCCCGCCGGTAGGCCTCGAACAGCTGCAGGATCTGGAACGCCTGGTCCAGCGAGCCGAGTTCGGGCGACGTCCCGTTCTCGACGCACTCGCAGAAGTACCGGATCTCCTCCACGTAGCCCAGGAAGAACAGGTTCTTGCTGTACAGCTGCCCGTAGGAGTACTCGGGCTCCCAGTGCAGCGGCGCCTGGTCGGTCGGCACCAGGAACGACCCGGTCCGGCCGTACTCGCGGGGCGCCGTCGGCCGGTAGTAGGTGACCGAATTGCCGTTCTCCACCACCACGTTGGCGTTGTCGCCGATCACCTCGACCCGGCTGGACGGGCTGCTCGGCGACTCCCCCGCCGTCAGGTGCAGGGTGCCGATCGCGCCGGACTCGAACCGCATCACGGTGACGCTGGCCCCGGTGCGCTCCTCCCACTCGTGGCTGATCCGGTCGAGCGGGCCCATCAGGTGCAGCAGCACGGCGGCCGGATGGAAGATGCAGTCCAGGAACCAGTTCATCTCCACCAGGCTGTCGCGCCGCTCGAAGGCCGGCATGGACAGCGGGTAGCGGACCGAGATCGAGGAGGGGCCGCCGAACTCCGCCGCGGAGACGATCTCCTTCACCCGCGCCATCGCCGGGGCGAACATCGTCTTCATCCCGGTCACCACCACGCGGCCGGACTTCCGCGCCGCCTCCTGGAGCAGCTCCACTTCGGCGCTCGACGTCGCGGTGGGCTTCTCCATCCAGACGTGCGCCCCGGCCGCCAGGCAGTCCAGCGCGAGGTCGACGGCCTGCAGCCGCCCGTCCGGGTCGTAGGCGGTCACGATGAACACCGCCGTCGGCCGCTCCCGCTCCAGCATCTCCCGGTGGTCGGTGTAGGAGCGGGCGGCGCCGAAGATCCGCGCGTACTTCGCGGCCCGGTCGCCGTCCAGGTCGCAGATCGCCCGCAGGTCGATCGGGGCGTACTGGAACGACGGGTAGACGTTGCGGTAGGAGTGCCCGCCGGCGCCGATGAAGGCGCAGCGGAGGGGGTTCTCGTACTCGAACTGGTAGCGGATGCGCCCGTTGCCGTCCGTTGTGGTCATGGTGTCCTCCGCCTGCTGGTCAGCCGGCCGCCGCGAGGGCTTCGCGGGTGCTGGTCACGACGTGGGCGATCTCCTGGTCGGTGAGGTAGGGGTGGATCGGCAGCGAGATCACCTCGTCGGCGTGCCGCTTGGCCCGGCCGTCGCCGACCACCCGGTGCGGGTGGCGCTGCATGAACGGCAGTTCGTGCAGCGCGTAGGGGTAGTGCACGAGCGTCTCCACGCCGGCCCGGCGCAGTTCGGCGGCCAGGGCGTCGCGGCGCGGGGTGCGCAGGACGTACTTGTGGAAGATGTTCTCGCGGAACGAGCCGTGCTCCGGCAGCCCGCAGTCGAGGTCGCCGAGCCCGGCGGTGTAGGTCGAGGCAGTGGCCCGGCGCTGCTTCAACCAGCGTTCCTCCTGGTCGAGTTTGACCGCGAGGACGGCGGCGGTGAGCGAGGACATCTGCGAGTTGTGGCCGAGCCGCACCACGGTGCCGGCCTGCGAGAAGCCCCACCGCCGGAGCTGCTCGACGCTCTCGGCGACGGCCGGGTCGTCGGTCAGCACCACGCCGCCGGTGCCGGGCGCGGGGATCACCTTCATCGCGTCGAAGCTGTGGCAGCTGGCCACCCCCAGCGTGCCGCTGCGCCGTCCGGACACCTCGGCGCCCAGCGACTGCGCCGCGTCCTCGACCAGCGCCAGGCCGTGTGCGCGGGCGAACTCCTCCACCGGACCGGGCGGCGCCATCCGCCCGTACAGCTGCACCATCACCAGCGCGGTGGTGCGCGGCCCGACGGCCTGCGCGGCCAGGTCGAGGTCGATGGTGCCGTCGTCCGTCACGTCGACGAACACCGGGGTCGCGCCGGTCCGGACGATCGCGTGCAGGGTCGCGACGAAGGAGACGTCGCCGACCAGCACCTCGTCGCCCGGGCCGACGCCGGCCGCCACCAGGGCGAAGTACACGGCGTCGGTGCCGGAGTTCACCACGCGGGCGTAGGCGCGGCCGGAGAGTTCCGCGACGGCGTTCTCCAGGCGGGCGACGGATTCCCCGTTCATCACCTGGCCGGAGCGGAAGACCTTCTCGATCGCCGCCATCATCTCCGGGCCGATGTCGTCGAATTCGCGGTCGGCTCCGGTGAACGGCACATGCAGGACGCTGCTCATCGGTGGTTCTCCTTCGAGGTCTCACGGGGCCCGTCCAGGCGTTCCGCGCGCGGGTGGACGCCGCGGTGCGGCAGGGCGGGCAGGATGCCGTCGAGGGCGGCGGCGAGGCGGTCGCTGACCCGGGTGTCCCAGCGCGGCGGCCGGCGGGCGGGCCGGGCGGCCGCCAGTTCGCGGATCCGCGCGGTGGGCAGCTGCAGCCAGCTGTCGGCGAAGTGGGTGCTGCCGCAGGCCCGGGTGACGTCGCGGGCGTTGCCGGGCACGGTGGCCAGGCAGGCGACCCGGGCCGCGGCGGCCTCCTCCTGGACGCCGTCGGAGTCGGTCACCACGAACGCGCAGTTGCGCAGCAGCGCCCCGAAGGCCAGGTACGGCTGCGGCGGCAGCACCCGTTCGGCCAGCGCGCCGTCGAGCAGGCCGTGGTCGGCCAGGTGCGCGGCGGCCCTCGGGTGCAGCGGCAGGACGGGCGGCAGGCCGTGCGCGGCCAGGTCGCGCAGCACGTCCAGGACCGGCTTGGGGTGGCTGAGCGCGGCCGGCTTGTGCAGCGTGGCCAGCACGTACCCGCCGGGGCTCAGGCCGAGCCGGGCCAGCACCTCGGTGTCCCGGTCGGGGTCGTGGTGCGCGAGGTGGCACTCGGCCATCGGGTTGCCGACGAAGTGCACGTCGCCGGCGGCCACGCCCTCCGCCCGCAGCGCGTCCACGGCCTCGGCGGTGGTGGCGAGGTGGTGGTCGGCGCAGGCGGTGACGATGCGGCGGTTGGCCTCCTCGGGGGTGCGGTCGGGCGAGCGCAGCCCGGCCTCCAGGTGGATCACGGGGGTGCCGCGGCGGGCGGCGACCAGGGCGGCGGCGACCGTGGAGTTGACGTCGCCGACCACCACGACGGCGTCCGCCGGGTGCTCGTCGAGGTCGCGTTCGACCAGCGCGCAGAGCCGGCCGAGCTGCTCGGCGTCGCTGGCGGCGTCGCCGCAGCGCAGCCAGCGGTCCACCCGGAGGTCGAGCTCCTCGCAGAGTCCCTGTCCGAGTCGCGGGTCGTAGTGCTGGCCGGTGTGCACGTACGACCAGCTCACGCCGGGGGTGCGCATCTTGCCGACCGCTCGTTGGAGCGTCCAGACCTTGGGGGTGTTGGGGCGTGCGCCCAGGTACGCGGTGATCGTGGGGCCGGTGTCCATGTCTCCCACCTGCCTTCCTCGCAGCCGACACGCGGCTGTTCGTCGAGCTACCAGGAGCGTAGGGAGGGCCCGGTCGGGCCGGTGGGGCGCCTGCGCCGATCGGCCGAACGGCGCTCCCGGGCCCGGTGACCTGGGGTGTCTCCGGGGCGGCGGTGCGGGCGCGGCACCCCCGCCGCCACTCGTTCGAGTGAAGCGGCCCGCGCTCTACTTGCCGGCCAGGCCGTAGCCCCCGTCGACCACCAGCGTCTGGCCGGTGATGTACCGCGCCGCGTCCGAGGCGAGGAACGCCACCGCCGCCGCGATCTCCGCCGGCTCCGCGGGGCGGCCCAGCAGGTTGCCGCGCGCCTGCCGCCAGGTGTTCTCGTCCCAGCCGGCGACCATGTCGGTGACGGTGAACCCGGGGGCGACGGCGTTCACCCGCACCGCCGGCGCGAAGCGCTTGGCCAGCGAGACCGTCAGGTTGCCGAGCGCCGCCTTCGCCATCGAGTAGAAGACCGTACGGTCACTGGCCAGGCCGTCCACCCCGCGGATCGAGGACACCAGCACCACCGACCCGCCGCCCTGCGCGGCCATCTTCGGCAGCAGCTCCTGCAGCACCGCCACCGCGCCGCCCACGTTCACCGCGAACGCCTCCGCGACCTGCGCGGGCGACGCCTCCTCGAACGGCACCACCCGGTTCACGCCCGCGCTGAACACCACCGTGCGCGGCAGCCCGTGCCCGGACACCACGTCCGCCACCCCGCGCCGCACCGCCTCCGGGTCCGCCAGGTCGAACGCCGCCGCCGGCGCGCCCAGCTCCCCCGCCAGCGCGTCCAGCGCCGCGCTCGGCGTCCGCCCGTGCAGCACCACCCGGCGCCCCTGCGCGCTCAGCACCCGCGCGGTCGCCGCGCCGATGCCCCGCGACGAACCGAGCACCAGCGCGCCCGACGACTCCGCCATCTCCGCTCCCTTCTGCCTGCGTACGGGCCGATGCTGCCCCCGCGCCCGCCGCCGACCGTCGGAACTCGCCCAACGGGCCCCGAAGTAGGCCCGATTGGCGTCCGCCACCGCCCGCCGTATGCTCCCCCGATGGAGACCGACAGCACCGAGCCCCGCTGCGAAGTCCTGGTCGCCGGGCCCTACTTCGCGGACCTGGTGTTCCACTCCCTGCCCCGCCCCGTCGAACCCGGCGGCGAGGTCTTCGCCGGCGGCTTCGACCTCGTCCCCGGTGGCGCCTACACCCTCGCCATGGCCCTCCACCGCCTCGGACGCACGGCCGCGTGGAGCGCCGACTTCGGGACGGACCTGTTCAGCACCGCGGTCCTGTCCGCCGCCCGCAGCGAAGGCCTCGACGAACGCGCCTTTCGGCACCACCCGTTCCCCGTCCGCAGCGTCACCGTCGCCCTGTCCGGCCCCGACGACCGCGCCATGGTCAGCTACCAGGACGAGACACCCGCCCGCCCGCTCGGACCGCTGCTGCGACAGCACCGGCCGCGCGTCCTGATGCTGCCCCAACTGCGCTGGGACGACGACACCTTGGCGGCCTGCCGAACCGCCCGGCAGCTGGGCGCGCTGGTCGTCATGGACTGCCACGACACCCCGGCCGCGCTCGCCGACCCGGCGGTGCGCCGGATCCTCGCCGAGATCGACGTCTTCACGCCGAACGCCGCCGAGGCCACCCGCCTGACCGGCGCCGCCGACCTCGACCGGGCGATCGCCGAACTGGCCGCCGCGGTACCGACGTTGGTGGTCACCCGGGGCCCGCACGGCGCGACCGCGGTGCGGGACGGCACGCGCCACGACGCGCCCGCCGTACCGGTTCGGGCGGTGGACACCACCGCGGCGGGCGACTGCTTCAACGCGGGCCTCGTCCACGCCCTGCTGTCCGACCTCGACCTCCCCGCCTGCCTGACCCACGCCACCACCTGCGGCTCCGCCGCCGTCACCGCCCCCGGCTCCGCGGCCGCCCTCCGCGCGCCGGACCTCGCCGCTCGGCTCGCTGGCTCAACTCCCGCCGGAAACTGACCACTTCACCCCCGGCACCCGCCCACCGAGTGACCTCTCCACCACCCCGACGCCCCCCCGCCCAACCCGCGCCCCCGCCCAACCCGCACCCCCTTCCCCCTTCCCCGGCCGCCCCCTCCCCACCGCGCCCCACTGAGTGACCTCTTCACCACCTCGGCGCCCCCACCCCCACCCAACCCGCGCCCCCGCCCAACCCGCACCCCCGCCCAACCCGCACCCCCTTCCCCCATCCCCTGCCGCCCCCTCCCCACCGCGCCCCACTGAGTGACCTCTTCACCACATCCAGTCATCGTGTTACCGTCCGTCGAATGTCGAGGATTCTGGTCACGGATCTGGATGGCACACTCCTCGGCGGCGACGCCGACGACCGCCTCCGCCTGCGGGAGGCACTCGCCCGCCACCCCGAAGTGACGGTGGTCTTCGCCACCGGCCGCGGCCCCGACTCGGTCCGCGACGTGCTGCGCGACCCGCTCGTCCCGCGCCCCCGGTGGATCATCGCCGACGTCGGCGCGACCCTCCTCGACGGCGCCGACTTCTCCCCCGTCGAGCCCCTGCAGGCGCAGCTGCGGGCCGGCTGGCCGGGGCCGCGGCGGGTCCGCGCCGCGTTGGAGCGCTTCCCCGCGCTCCGGTACCAGGACGCGGTGCCCCAGGACGGCCGCTGCTCCTACTACCTGGACCCGGCCGGCCTCACCAAGGAACTCACCTCCGCCGTCGCCGAGTTGGGCCTCACCTGGGTCTACTCGGGCGCCCGCTACTTCGACGTCCTGCCGCCGGAGGCGTCCAAGGGCGGCGCGCTGCGGGCGCTGGCGGAGAAGCTGGACTGGCCGCCCGGGTCGATCCTGGTGGCCGGCGACTCGCTCAACGACCTGACGCTGTTCGGCCTCGGCGCGCACGGCGTGATCGTGGGCGACGCGGAACCCGCCTTCGACGCGGCCGTCGGCCCGGACCCGCTCGTCCACCGCCCCCGACTGCCGGGCGCGGCAGGCATCCTGAGCGCGCTCCGGTCGCTGGGCTGGGTGTCCCCGGACGGCCCGCTGCACCACCTCCTCGTCGGGTACCACCGCCCGCCCCCGCTGCTGCGCCCCCCGGCCAGCCCAAACGGCATCCTGCCCACGCTGAGCAGCGCCTTCGCCGACGGCCTGCCGGGCCACTGGGTCGCCGCCGCCACCGCCACCACCGCCACCACCACCGTCACCGACGCCCCGCCGACGCCCCCGCAGCCCGAACAGCGGCTCTCCCTCGTCCCGCTGACCCCGGAGCAGTGGAGCGGCTTCGTCCACCGGGCGTGCAAGGAGACCCTCTGGCCGGTGCTGATGTCGCAGCCGGAGCGCTCGGTGTTCGACCCGGACGCCTGGGCCGCGTACCGCGCCGCGAACGCCCGCTTCGCCGGGCACCTCGCCGCGCACGCCGCGCCCGGCGCGACCGTCTGGCTGCACGACTACAACCTGTGGCTGGTCCCGGGGCTGCTCCGCGCCGCCCGCCCCGATCTGCGCGTCGGACTGTTCCACCACACGCCGTTCCCCGCGCCGGAGGTCTTCGCGACCCTGCCGGTCGCCGCCGAGCTGCGCGCCTCGCTGGCCCGGCTCGACTGGGCGGGCTTCCACACCGCCGCCTTCGCCGAGCACTTCCGCCGCACCCTGGCCGGAGTGCCCGACTTGCCCCGCACCGGGGTCCACCCGCTCGGGGTCGACCGCCCGGCCATCGAGGCGCTGGTCCGCTCCCGGACCGGCCCGCCGCGTCCGACCACCGGCCGGCTGGTGCTGTCGGTGGAGCGCCTCGACTACGCCAAGGCCCCCGTCCAGAAGGTCGAGGCCCTGGACCGGCTGCTCACCGAACGCCCCGAGCTGCGCCGCCGGTTGACCTTCCGCCTGGTCTGCCCGCCGCCCGAGCCGGGCATCACCGCCTACGACTCCACCCGCGCGCTCCTCGAACGCCGCATCGCGGAGGTCAACCGCCGCTGGCAGCACTGCTCTTGGCGGCCGATCGACTACCTGCCCACCAGCCTCTCGTTCGCCGAGGTGGTCGACGAGTACCTCGCGGCGGACGTGTTCTGGGTGACGTCGCTGCAGGACGGGATGAACCTGACGGCGAAGGAGTTCATCGCCGCCCAGTCCGCCCGCCCGGGCGGCGATCCCGGCGTCCTGCTGCTCTCCCGGCACGCGGGCGCGGCGGCCGAGTTCGGCGCCGCCGCGCTCCTCACCGACCCGCACTCCCCCGAGGACCTCGCCGCGCGCCTCGCCGACGCCCTGGCCGTCACCCCCGCCGAACGCCGCACCCGGATGGAGCGCCTCTCCGCCCTCCTCGGCGACGCCCGCCCGGTGGACTGGGCGACCGACGTCGTGCGGGCCATCCGGCGGGGGCGCTGACCGGTCTCCGGGCCGCGGCCCCCGCCGACCGGCTCAGCCCGTGGTGAGCACCATCCGGAAGCGCGCCCGGCCCGCGAGCATCTTCCGGTAGGCCTCGTCGGCGCGGTCGAGCGGCACCGTCTCGATCATCGGGCGGATGCCGTGCAGGGCGGCGAACTCCATGGTGTCCTGGACGTCCTGCGCGGTGCCGGAGGGATGTCCGCGCAGGACCCGGCCAGCCATCAGCAGTTGGGCCGGGTTGACGCCGAGCGGCGCGAAGTCCGCGCCGACCACCACCAGTTCGCCGCGCGGGGCCAGGCCGTCCACGGTGGCGGTCATGGCCTCGGCGCTGGAGGCCGTCGCCAGCACCGCCTTGGCCCCGCCGAGGGCCTGCAGGGCCTCGGCGACCGGCGTCCCGGAGGTGCTGTCGATGTAGTGGTGCGCGCCGAGCTGCTTGGCGAACTCCGCCTTCTCCTGCCCGCGCGCGATCGCCACCGTCTCGAAGCCCATCGCGGCGGCGAACTGCACCCCGAGGTGCCCGAGACCGCCCAGGCCGAGCACCGCCACCAGGTCGCCCGCCCGGGCGGGGCTGCGCCGCATCCCGTTGAACACCGTCACACCCGCGCACGCCATCGGCCCGGCCTCCGCCGCCGACAGCCCGTCCGGGATCCGCGCCAGCGCGTCCACCGGCACCACCACCTGCTCGGCGAACCCGCCGTCGTACGCCCAACCCGGCACCTTCAGCCGGGTGCAGACGATGAAGTCACCCTCCCGGCACGACCGGCAGTACCCGCAGCTGCCCCCGAACCAGCCGACCGCCACCCGGTCCCCGACCTGCCGGCCGCTCTCGCCGGCGCCCTCGCCCAACTCCTCGATCCGCCCGGCGATCTCGTGCCCCGCCACCACCGGGAACGACACTCCCGGCAGCCCGCCGCCCAGGAACATCGCATCGCTGTGGCACACCCCGCACGCCTCCACAGCCACCCGCACCTGCCCCGGCCCGGGCCGCACCACCTCCCGCTCCACCACCTCCAGCGGTCCGTCCGCCGCACTCGCCTGCGCAACCCGGTACGTACTCATCACGCCTGCCCCTCACGGAAGTTGACGGCCAATCACCGGCCGCTCCGGCCCCAGTATTGGCCCCCCGCCACCGCTCGCACCGGACCTCCCGCCATGTCCACCCCCGGATTCCGCCATTCGCCCGGCCCGGGCCCCGCCGACACCGCTTCGCTATTCGAAGCTCACCCCCGCGATCTTCGACTGGAACGCCTGCGCGTGGCCGGCGACGGCGTCCGCCTGCTCGTGCATCATCCGCGCGTGCTCCTCCAGCGCGTCCGGGTCGATCCGGAACCCGGAGCCGCCCCCGCCGCCGCCCGACACCCCGAGCGCCGCCTCCGCAGCCTGGAACACCAGCCCCTGCACCGCGTTCGCCACGGTGTCCACCAGCGGGCCGATCGCCGCCTCCACCACCTGGCCGACGATGTACTGCTCCAACTGCTGTTCCAGGTAGTTGATCAGGCGCTTCGCGGTCTCCTCGATCAGGATCACCGCCGCCTCCGCCGCCCCCAGCGTCGCCACCGCCGCCGCCTGGTCGGCGATGAACGCGGCCGCCAGCGCGACGAGTTCACCGATCGTCTCGATCTTCATCGCCACGATCACGTCCGCCGCGACGTCCAGCGCGTCCGCCACCACGTGGCACGCCCGCACCAGCTCGTTCAGGTGGCTCTCCGACAGCGACGCCCACTTCGCCAGCAGCGCCTCGTACGACGCCCCCTCGTACGCCTGCCCCAACTGCCGCACCGTCGACGTCGACTGCTCGTGCACCGACTCCACGTTCTGCGCGAACTCCCGCACGTGCGCGCCGAACTCCCGCACCTTGTCCTCGTTCACCGTCGGCCAGTTGATCCCGATGAACGACAGGAACTCCACGACCTCGCCCGGCAGTTCGATCGCCACGCCACGCCCTCCCCCGAAGACACACGCACGTTTTCCCGACCGTAGCCACGGCCGCGCCACCGGCGACGACGACTTTCCACAACCTTGACCGTGGCCGGGCCGCCGCCCCGACACCCGCGGAGTGCTAGAAATCCCTGGTGGACGATCACCCCGAGCCCCCGACCCGGCGCTTCTTCGTGGCGCTGGCCCCGCCCGACGCGGCCAAGGACGAACTCGCCCGCGCCCTCCAGGGCGCCTACGCGGCCTACCCGCTGCTGCGCTGGAACCGGATCGCGGACTGGCACATCACCCTGGCCTTCCTCGGCGAACTCCCCTCCACCGCCCTGCCCGTCCTGCGCGCCGCCCTGCCCGACGCGGCGGCCGCCCACCCCGCGCCGCGCCTGCGCCTGCTCGGCGGCGGCCACTTCGACGGGCGCCTGCTGTGGAGCGGCATCGCCGGCGACCTCGACGGGCTCCACCGACTCGCCGACGACGTACGCGAGTCGATCCGCTCCTGCGGGCTCGACTTCCGGGACCGCCCGCTGCGCCCGCACCTGACCCTGGCCCGCTCCCGCCGCGACGACCCCGACAGCGTCCCGCTGGCCGCCGCCGGCCTGGCCGGCTTCGCGGGCCGCCCCTGGCCGGCCGAACGCCTCCACCTGGTCGGCAGCAACACCGGCCGCGGCCCCGGCCCGATCCGCTACCGCGACCTCGACTCCTGGCCGCTCACCGGCCGGTAGCCGCCCCCGCCCGCTCCCCTCACCCGCACGGGTGAAGGATCGTCAGTCCACCCCCCTTTCCTCGCCTTCCGTTCCACGAACGTTCAGAGACCGCCCCCTGATCGCGTCGCGTCAAGTGCCTAGGGTCTCCAACGGTTTGGGAGGAAGGCACTCATGGACACACCCCTCGCGGTCCGGGCCCGGCGGATCACCAAGCGCTTCGGTGACGTCATCGCACTCGACGGCGTCGACCTGGAGGTGACGCAGGGCCGGATCCACGGCCTGGTGGGCCCGAACGGCGCCGGCAAGACGACGCTGCTCGGGCTGCTGCTGGGCCTGGCCGCCGCCGACAGCGGCAGCCTGGAGATCCTGCGCACCCCCGTCGGCCGGGCCCTCGCCGCCCCGGACGGGGTGGCCGGCTTCGTGGACGGGCCGGGCCTGTACCCGTCGCTGACGGCCCGGCAGAACCTGGCCGCGCTGGCCGCGCTGCGCGGCGGGTCGGCGTCCGGCGCCGCCGCGGGCATCGAGGAGGCGCTCGACCAGGTCGGGCTGACCGAGGTCGCCGACGACCGGGCCGGCGGCTTCTCGCTGGGCATGCGCCAGCGCCTCGGCCTGGCCGCCGCGCTGCTCACCCGCCCCCGGCTGCTGATCCTCGACGAGCCCTCCAACGGACTGGACCCGGCCGGCAAGCGCCACGTGCACGGCGTGCTCGACCGGCTCGCGGCCGACGGCGCCGCCGTCGTCCTGTCCAGCCACCGGATGGACGACCTGGAGGCGCTCTGCTCCGAGGTCACCGTGCTCGCCACCGGCCGGGTGGTCTTCTCCGGCCCGCTGGACAAGCTCGCCGCCGAGAACGGCGCCCTCGACTACCGGCTGCTCACCTCCGACCCGGCCGCCGCCCGCCGGATCGCCGCCGACACCGCCGGCGTCCGCCTCACCGCCGGCACCGACACCGACACCGACTCCGAGGGCAGCCTGCGCCACCGCCCCGAACGGCTCGTCGTCCGCGCCCCGGTCCCGGCCCTGGACGAGCTGGTGTCGCGCCTGGTGCGGGCCGGCGTCGCGGTGCGCGAACTCGCGCCGGTGGTCTCGCCGCTCGAAGCCGCCTTCCTCGCCCTCACCGACCAGCGACCCACGGACACCCGATGACCACCACCACAACTCCCGTCGTCCCCGCCGCAGTTGCCCGCCCGGTCCCGGTCCGGCGGGCGCTGCGCTTCGAGCTGGTGAAGCTTCTCTCCCAGTGGCGGATCCGCCTGCTGCTGCTCGCCTGCTGGCTGGGCCCGGCGGTGTTCGTCGCCGGGGTGGGACAGCAGAGCACGCTGCCCACCGACACCCTGTTCGGCCGCTGGATGCACGCCACCGGCTGGGCCGGTCCGCTGGTGACGCTCGGCTTCGCGGGCAGTTGGGCGCTGCCGCTGCTGACCTCGATGGTCGCCGGCGACGTGTTCGCCGCCGAGGACCGGCTCGGCACCTGGCGCCACCTGCTGGTGGCGGTCCGCTCGCCGCGCCGGATCTTCGCCGCGAAGGCGCTGGCCGCCCTCGCCGTCCTGCTGCTGCTGGTCGCGGGCCTGGCGCTGTCCGGCGCGGTCGGCGGCCTGCTCGCGATCGGCGACCACCCGCTGATCGGGTTGGACGGCCGGCTGCTGTCCCCCGGCGACACCGCGCTGCGGGTGCTGCTGGCCTGGCTGTGCGCGCTCGCCCCGACCCTGGCCCTGGCCGGGATCGGCCTGCTCGGCTCGGTCGCGCTCGGCCGCTCCCCGACGGGTCTGCTGCTGCCCGCGCTGGTCGCCCTCGCCATGCAGCTCGCCCAGCTGATGCCGCTGCCGGTCGGGGTGCGCCTGGCGCTGCCCGGCTACGCCTTCGTCTCCTGGAACGGCCTGTTCACCGGCCCGGTGCAGCTGGGCCCGCTGCTGATCGGCGTCGCGGTCGCGCTGCTGTGGGCCGTCGTCACCACGCTGTCGGCCCGACTGCTGTTCCTGCGGCGCGACTTCACCAACCCGGCGGACGACGGCGCGCCGCGCCGCGCACTGCTGTTCGGCGTGCTGCCGCCGGCCGTCCTGCTGGCGGTGACGGCCGGGGTGCTGGTCCCGACGCTCGGGGCCGGCTCGGGCATCGACCAGGACAAGGTGCAGCGCTCGGTCGCCACCGCCTTCGCCCACCTGTACCGGCTGCAGTCCGCCGAGCTCGACCGTCCCGACGTCACCGAGGAGCAGCTGCGGGCCACCGCCGCCTGCGACAAGGGCTCCACCCTGGTCGAGCCGGAGGGCCCCGGCAACGACTGGCGCTGCGTCGTCTCCTGGCACCTGCCGGGCGTCGAGGCCACCGGGACGGCCATCTACCAGCTCGACATCGCCCCCGACGGGCGGTTCGTCGCCGACGGCGACGGGCCGAAGGAAGTGAACGGCTACTTCCTGGTGCGCACCTCCACCGGCGACGCGCCGAACCCGCTCTGGCAGTTCGACGGCAACGTCGAGCTGCTTCCGGCACCTTCGAAGGGATAGCAACGATGCAGGTCACACGTCGTCGTACCGGGGACGGTCAGCAGGCGGGCAGGCGCAGGAACCGCCGTCGGACGATGGTCACGGCCGCCGCCACCGCCGTGGTCCTCGCGGCGGGCGCCGGTGTCGGCTGGGCGAAGTCGGACCCGTTCGGCGCCAACCGGGTCGGCCAGGTCTACGACCGGGGCGAGCTGGTCTCCAGCAACCAGTACATAGACCCGTACGGCGAGCGCCTGGTCGTCAAGAACGGCAAGATCATGTCCTCGACGGTGAGCCCGGACGGCACCCACCTGGCGGCCTCGCTCGCCGACGGCGGCGCGGCGCTGGCCATCGTGGACGTGAAGAACTGGAAGGTGCAGCAGTTGGTCGGCAGCTCCGCCTCCTCCACGCCGAAGATCGGCACCAACAGCGTGGGCCAGGAGGGCCCGACCTACTCGCCGGACGGCAGGCAGCTGTGGCTGGGCCAGCCCGACGGCTGGACCCGGTTCGACGTGAACCCGGACGGCAGCGTCGCCAACCCCAAGGTCGTCAAGATCGCCAAGAGCGGCTCGCAGCAGGCGCTGGTGGCGGGCCTGGTGTTCTCGGCGGACGGCACGACGGCGTACGCGGCGGTCAACGGCCAGAACCGGGTGGTGGCGATCGACACCGCCGCGGGGACGGTCAAGCAGAGCTGGCCGGTGGGCATCGCCCCGCGCGGGCTGGTGCAGGTCGGCGGCAAGCTGTACGTCAGCAACGAGGGCGGCCGCCCGGCCAGGCCCGGCGAGAGCACCATCAACTCCTACGGCACCCAGGTGCCGGCCGATCCGAACACCGGCGCCACCCTCACCGGCACCGTCAGCGTGATCGACCTGGCCGACCCGTCCGCCGCGCCGGGCAGCATCGACGTCGGGCTGCACCCGACGGCCGTGTACGCCAAGAACGGCGCGGTGTTCGTCACCAACACCGCCACCAACAGCGTCTCGGTGATCGACAGCAGGCGCGACAAGGTCGTCCAGACCATCGCCACCCAGCCGTGGGCCGAGGCCTCGATCGGCTACGAGCCGAATGCCGTCACCCTCACCGACGACGGGCACCTGCTGGTCACCCTGGGCCGGGCCAACGCCGTCGCGGTCTACCGGTACGCGGGCCCGCAGGAGCCGGCGAGCTACGTCGGCCTGCTGCCGACCGACTACTTCCCGGCGGAGATCTCCTCCTCCGGCAACCGGATCCTGGTCTCCAACACCCGCGGCATCGACGCCCGCCGGGTGGACGGCGCGCACGGCACCCACGACACCACCTCCAGCGTGGTGCGCTTCACGCTGCCCAGCGACAAGGTGATCCGCGAGCAGACCGCCAAGGTCTTCGCGCAGAACAACTGGACCAAGAACGCGGCCAGGCTCGCCACCGGCAACAAGGCCAAGGCCCAGCCGATCCCGAACCGGATCGGCGACCCGTCGACGATCAAGCACGTCTTCCTGATCGTCAAGGAGAACCGCACCTACGACCAGGTCTTCGGCGACCTGCCGCAGGGCAACGGCGACGCCTCGCTGGCGCAGTTCGGCGCGAACGTGACGCCCAACCAGCACGCGCTGGCCGAGCAGTTCGGCCTGTACGACAACACCTACGACATCGGCACCAACTCCGCCGAGGGCCACAACTGGCTGATGCAGGCGGACAATCCGGAGTACACCGAGTCCTCCGCGGGCGAGTACATCCGCAGCTACGACACCGAGGACGACTCGCTCGGCCACCAGGCCAGCGGCACCCTGTGGAGCGGCGCGCAGTCGTCCGGGCAGAGCGTGCGGGACTTCGGCGAGTTCCACCAGTTCCTCACCAAGCCGGCCGGCGCGACCTGGCAGAACCTGTACTGCGACACCAGGACCATGCAGGCCACCGGCAACGGCTCGGCGTACAAGCTGGTCTCCTCCTCGCCGATCCCCTCGCTCAACAGCGTCTCGGTGCCGGGCTTCCCGAAGTTCGACACCGCCGTGCCGGACATCTACCGGGCGCAGATCTGGAAGCAGGACTTCGAGCGCAACGGGCCCGCCAACCTGAACATGCTGTGGCTCTCCAGCGACCACACCGGCGGCCCCGCCAACGCGGCCGCCCAGGTCGCCGACAACGACCTCGCGGTCGGGCAGATCGTCGACGAGATCACCCACAGCCAGTACTGGAAGGACTCGGCGATCTTCGTCGTCGAGGACGACTCGCAGGCCGGCCTGGACCACGTGGACGGGCACCGCGCGCCCATCCAGATCATCAGCCCGTACGCGCAGCGCGGCGTGGTCGACAGCCGCTACTACTCGCAGATCAACATGATCCGCACCATCGAGCAGATCCTCGGGATCAAGCCGATGAACCAGAAGGACACCGCGGCCACCCCGATGACCTCGGCGTTCACCTCCACGCCCGACTTCACGCCGTTCACGGCGCTGCCCAACCGCACCTCCCTCACCAACGGCCTCGCCACCCCGCCGTCCTGCGG
The DNA here is from genome assembly GCF_053602195.1 of Kitasatospora sp. NPDC004531. Taxonomy (NCBI): domain Bacteria; kingdom Bacillati; phylum Actinomycetota; class Actinomycetes; order Kitasatosporales; family Streptomycetaceae; genus Kitasatospora; species Kitasatospora sp. NPDC004531. Next base: position 61,940 of record NZ_JBSGDD010000027.1, read on the forward strand.
CCTCGACGTCCCGGCCGCCGCCGACCCGTCGGCCGCCGCCCCCGCCACCGGCGCCGTCCCCGCCGACCGGGCCGACCTGGTCCGGCAGTGGTCCGACTGGAAGCAGCAGCAGCGCCTCACCGGCGCCGACGCCGCCCCCGACCGGGCCAACCCCGCCCAGATGAACCACCTCACCTGGTACGAGGCCCACGACTGGAACACCCCCTACCCCGGCGAGCAGACCCTCCTCCCCCCGCCCGCCGTCCCGGGCGCCTACCTCCCCTCCGCCGAACTCGACGGCTGATCCCGGCAAGGACTCCGCCCCACCGCCGGGGGGTCGGCGGTGGGGCGGGGTCGCGTCCGGGGGAACGTCAGGTCGGATCGGCCGGAGAGGTGCTCAGTAGTGCAGGTCCGGGCTGGTCCGGTAGGTGTAGCCGGTGCCGGGCAGCCAGTAGAAGCGGGCCTCGGCCTTGTAGGTGTGGCCCCAGGTCGGGTTGGAGAGCGCCCAGCTGAAGGTGGACTGGCCGGGGCGGCAGGGGAACGAGGTGGAGAGCGCCCGGGTGTTGGTGGTGTAGTCCCAGAGGATGACCTCCTCGGTGCAGTTGTTGGCCGAGAAGTCGGTGGTCACCGAGAAGTCGATCCGGCCCCCGCCGTCGCTGACGCAGACCTGCTGCCACCCCGGCCCGTCGCAGCCGCCGCCCACCGACGCGGACGCGGACCCGGCGCCCGTCAGCGCGATGCCGCCGGCCGTCGCGGCGGTGGTCAGGGCCAGCGCGGCCTTCCGGACTCCCTTGAACGACATGATCGTCACCCCTTTCTCGACACACCCGGCCGGGCCGGCCGGGCACGGGGAAGAGGTTCACCGGGCACGATGGACAAGCGATGAGCATGCGCATGCCCGGCGAGGAGGCTCAGGCCCGCAGCAGCTCCGCCACCTCCGCCGCCTCGCCCGTCAGCTCCAACTGCCGGAAGTGGCCCAGCGCCTGCAGCAGGCAGATCCGCGCCCGGTCGGTGTGCCGCAGCCGGGTCAGCGCCTCGCCGAGGGTCCGCAGCACGGTGCCCTCCAGCAGGCCGCCGACCTGGCGGGCCTGCGGCAGGGCCTCCTCGGCGGCGCGGACGGCGGCCCGGTCGCGGCCGGCGGCGAGGTGGATCCGGGCGATCAGGCTGCCGGTGGCCGCCTCGAAGGCCAGCATGCCGAAGGAGCGGAAGCGTTCCAGGACGTCGGCGGCCTGCGCCAGGGCGGGTTCGAGGTCGCCGCACAGGTGCAGCACCCGGGCCTGGTAGTACCGGCCGACGGACTCCGGGATCGACACCTGGCGCCCGGTCAGCTCCACGCACCTGGCGGCGGCCTCCCGCGCCTGCGCGAACATCCCCAACTGGGCCTGGTTGAAAGCCAGTTCGCCGAGCACCAGCCCCTCCGCGTTCCGGTCGCCCAGCCGGCGGAAGAGCGCCGCCGCCTCCTCCAGGCAGGCCATCGCCTCCTCGAAGTCGCGCAGCGCCCGGGCGTTGGCGCCGAGCAGTTTCAGGGTGTCGGCGCGCAGCGGGAGCCGGTCCTCGCCGTCGCACAGCGCGAGGCAGCCGCGCAGTTCCTCGCCCGCCCCCGCGTAGGAGTTGGCGTGCCACAGCATGCCGCCGCGCACCGAACGGGCGAACGCCTCCGCGTCCCGCTCGCCGCGCGCCCGGGCCGCCCCGGCGACCCGCCCGGCGAGGTCGGCGACGGTGGTGACGTAGCCGCGGCCGAACAGGATCGAGCTCATGGCGTCGAGCAGGTCGACGGTGTCGGCCAGCGGCAGCGCGGCGTCCTCGCAGGCCCGGTGGATCACGGCGCGGTGCAGCGCGGTGCGCTCCCGCATCCAGGCGCTGGCCTCCTCGATGGTGCCGAAGGCCCGGCCGCCGGCCGCCGGGGCCGAGCCGTCCCGGTGCGCCGTCCGTTCGGCGTTGCGCGCACTGGCCACGCAGAACTCCAGCAGCCGGCCGTACGCGGCCGTCACGGCGGCGGGGGCGTCCTGCTCCGCGCCGCGCCGCCGGGCGAAGACCCGCAGCAGGTCGTGGAAGCCGTACCGGTCGGCGGCGGGCGACTGCAGCAGGTTCAGGTCGACCAGCGCCTCCAGCAGCTCCCGGGTCTCGTCCGCGCCGCGGTCGAGCAGCGCGGCGGCGTCACCGGGCCCGAGGTCGGGCGCGTCGGGCAGCGCGAGCAGCCGCAGCGCGCGGGCCTGCTCCTCGGTGAGGCGGGCGTAGGAGAGGGCGAGGACGGGCTCCACCGCCGCCTGTTCGTGGGCGAGTTCGCCGAGCCGGGTGCGCTCGTCGGCGAGGCTCGCGGCCAGGTCGGCGAGGGTCTGCCCGGGGTCGGCGGCCAGTCGGGAGCCGGCCACCCGGACGGCCAGCGGCAGGCAGCCGCACGCGGCGACGATCGCGGCCGCCGCCTCGGGCTCGGCGTCGGTCCTGGCCCGGCCGACGATCGCGGCGAGCAGGTCGAGCGCCTCCTCGGCGGCCATCGCGTCCAGCGGCAGGTGGCGGGCCCCGGGCAGGGTGCTGAGCCAGGCGCGGCTGGTGACGAGGACGGCGCAGGTCCGCGAGCCGGGCAGCAGCGGCGCGACCTGCTCGGGTCCGGCGGCGTTGTCCAGCAGGATCAGCAGCCGGCGGCCGGTCACGGTGGTCCGGAACAGCGCGGCCCGTTCGGCCAGGTCGGCGGGGATCTCCCGGTCGGCGACCCCCAGCGCGGCGAGGAACGCGGCGAGCGCCTCGGCCGGGTCCAGCGGGACGGCCTCCGCGCCCCGCAGGTCCACGTGCAGGCGGCCGTCGGGGAAGTCCGCGCGCAGGGCGTGCCCGACGTGGACGGCCAGGCTGGTCTTGCCGACGCCGCCGAGCCCGTTGATCGCCGAGATGACGACCGCCCCCGGGTCGGGTTCGGCGAGCGCGGCGGTCAGCCGGGCGACGGCGTCCCGCCGGCCGGTGAAGTCCGGTACGCCGGCGGGCAGTTGCTCGGGCACGGGGCCCGGCAAGGCGACCGCGGGCCGCACCTCGGCGGCGGGCCGGGCCGGGGTGGCGAGGGTCGGGTCGGCACGCTGTACGCGCCGGTGCAGGGCGTCCAGTTCCGCGCAGTTCAGGCCCTCGGCGCGGTAGAACCGCCGGGCGTCCTCGTACACCGCCCGGGCCTCCTCGGGGCGGCCCGACAGGTGGTACTCGAGCATCAGCAGGGCGCGGAAGCGCTCCCGGAAGGGGTGCGCGAAGACCGCCTGGTCGAGCTCGACCAGGCAGGACGGGCCGCTGCCGAGTTCGACGTCCAGGCCGAGCTTGGTCTCCAGGGCGTCGAGCCGGCGCTCGCTCAGGTGGCGGCGGAGCTCCTCGGCGTACCGGCCGGGCAGTCCGGCCAGCGGTTCGCCCTCGTGCAGGGCCAGCGCGCGGGCCAACCGGTCGCGCGCGCCGGGGCGTTCACCGGCGGCGAGGGCCTCGGCGGCCTCGGCGGCCAGGCGTTCGAAGGCGACGGTGTCCAGCGCCTCGGCGGGCACGTCCAGCCGGTAGCCGCCGTCCACGGTGACCAGCAGCTCCCCGAGGCCGTGCTTGCGCAGCTCGCTGCGCACCCGGTAGGCGTGGGTGGCGAGCACCGAGCGGGGGTTGCCCGGCGGGTTGTCCTCGTCGAAGACGCCGTCGGCGAGCTGCCCGACGGTGACCACCCGCCCGGGCGTGGCGAGCAGCATGGCGAGGAACGCCTGCTGCTGGCGGCGGCCGAGCGCCAGCCGCTGCTCGCCCGCCCACCCGGCGAGCGGCCCGAGGAGCCGGAAGCGGAGCCCCGGTCGAACAGCGGCGGTCTCCATGGCAGGTCTCCTCGGGTACTCGTTCCCCGGGGCGGCGCCCCTCTCCACGGGCGCCGCCCCGGGCCGTGCGGGTGGTTCGGCAGAGCGTCACCGCTCAGGCGGTGTTCAGCAGTTGATCGGCGGCGGCAGCACCACGTACGGGCTCTCCACCGAGCTCGGGCTGATGAGCGGGCCGCGCGCCTGGCCGGGGACGTACGTGATGCCGGGCTGCCGCTCGAAGACGGTGATGTTGCAGGCGTCGGTGATCAGCACGTCCGCGTTGCGCCAGAGGGTGAGCCGGGCGTGCGGGTGCCCGGCGGTGCCGCTCTCCCAGCACAGGCCGCCGGCCGCGTTGAGGACGACCAGGTTGCCGTCGGTGCGCATGACGGCCTTGGCGCCGCAGCCGACGGTGCCCGACGCCCAGGTGGCCTGCTGGCGGGAGAAGTCGTTGCCCGGCGCGTAGTAGGCGACCAGGTTGCCGTCGGTCTGCATGATGAGCCGCGCCGTGCCGTACTGGCCCTTGTTGTCGATGTGCGCGTTGTTGTTGGACAGCTGCTCGCCGTCCCAGATGCTCGCGGTGGGCTGGTCGTAGGCGGCCTGGGCGGTGCCCTGGGCGGTCAGCAGGCTCGCTGCCGCCAGCGCGACGACGGCGAGCGCGCCCCGGACCCGGGCGGCCCGTACGGTGGTTCGGCTCAACTGCGTGTTCCTCTCTTGCTGTTCATCACGGTCGGCGACGCCCGCGATCGGTGCCTGCGGGCAGGTCGAACACGCCGACGACAGGATTCTTGAACGAACGGATTGACGGCCGATGAACGGCGGCGTTTACGGGCCCGAAGGGCGGTGGACGACAGCGCCCAACCCGTCGTCGGACGGGCCCGCGGCAGCGATGACCGTCGAGATCGGCCAGGCGGGACGCCGCACCAGCCGGTCGGCGGCTTCGCGCAGCGCGCCCGGCAGGTGTCCGCAGGCGACGACCAGCGCCCGGGCGGCCGCCGGCTCGCGCTCCGCCCGCTCGCGGCCGATCATCCGGCCCAGCAGCTCCAGCGCCTCGGCCGTCCCCAGCGGGCCGACCCGCACCGAACTCCCGTCCGCCGCACTGCCGTTGAGGACGACGACGGCCGCGCAGCCGGGGCTGTCGGGCAGCAGCGGCCGCACCGCCCCGATCCCGGCTGCGCCGTCCAGCACCACCAGCACCCGCCGGCCGGCCAGCAGCCGCAGGTACAGGGCGCGGCGCTCGGCGAGGCCCGCCGGCACCGCCTGCTCCTCGACTCCCAGCGCGCGCAGGAACGGCGCCAGGAACCCGGGCACGGCGGCCTCGGCCGCGCCGTGCAGGTCGGCGTACAGCTGCCCGTCCGGGTAGTCGGCTCCCGCGAGGTGCGCGGCCCGCACCGCCAGCGCGCTCTTGCCCGCCCCTGGCGGCCCGACGACGGTGACCGGCCGCGCTCCGCCCAACAGCGAGGCCAGCTGCGCCAGTTGGTCGCTCCGCCCGGTGAAGTCGGCGGGGTCCGGCGGCAGTTGGAACGGCCGCAGCACCGGCCGCGCCGCGAGGCGGTCCGACCCGGCTGCCTCCAGGTCGAGTTCGTCGCGGGTGCGCAGCGCCTCGTCCCGTCGCCCGGCCAGCATCCGGCGCTCGTGTTCGGCGAACGGGCCGGGCACGCCGTCCAGGGCGGGGCCGTGCCAGAGGTCGAGGGCGGCGGACAGCAGGGCGCGGGCCCGCTCCGGCTGCCAGTTCCGGCGGGCGGTGGCGGCGTCGGCGAGCGCGGCGAGGAACACCGTCCGGTCGATGCGGTCGGGGTCGACGTCCAGGCAGTAGCCCCGGCCGACGTGCCGCAGGACGCTTCCGTCGATGCCGAGGGCGCTGCGCAGCCGGTACATGTTGCCGGGGAGCGCGCCGGCCCGGTCGGGGGCCGCGTCCTCCTCCTCGCCCCAGACGCCGTCGATGATCTCGCCGACCGGCACCGGCCGTCCGGCGTGCGCGAGCAGGACGGCGAGGACGGCCCGGTCGCGGGCCCGGTTGATGCGCAGTTCGCGGTCGGCGCGCCAGGCCCTGAGCGGTCCGAGGGTGGTGAAGCGCAGCTCCGGCACGCCCTGCCCTCCCGGCAACGATCAACGTTTCGTCATGTTATCGCCCGCGCCCCGGCGTTCCGGGCGGGCCCACCCCCGGGGCCCCGGCCCGCACCCCCGGGGTCCGACCAGTGTTCGACACGGGCTCGACCGGGACCCGAACCCGGGATCGTCGGTGGTGCGGGGCCGACGGGGCCCCGACACAACGAATCAAGGAGCCCACCGTGGTGGAGTTCAAGATCGAGGTCATCGTCCTCCCGGTCTCGGACGTGGACCGTGCCAAGGAGTTCTACCGCCGGATCGGCTTCCGCGAGGACATCGACTACAGCGGCCCCGACGGCTTCCGGGTGGTGCACTTCACCCCGCCCGGCTCGGCCGCCTCCCTCATCGTCGGCAGCGGCGTGACGGACGCCGCCCCGGGCTCCGAGCAGGGCGTGCACCTGATCGTGGCGGACGTGGTCGCGGCCCGCGCCGAGCTGCTGGCGGCCGGCGTCGAGGTCGGCGAGGTGTTCCACGACGCCGGCGGGGTCTTCCACCACGCGGGCACCGCCGGCCGGGTCGCCGGCCCGCACCCGGAGCGCCGGTCGTACGGCTCGTTCGCGTCCTTCGCCGACCCGGACGGCAACACCTTCGTGCTGCAGGAGGTCACCACCCGCGGCCCGGGCCGGATCGGCCACGTGGTCTACCGCTCCGCCGCCGAGGTCGAGGCCGCGCTGCGCGACGCGGCGGCCGCCCACGGCGAGCACGAGCGGGAACTCGGCCGCACCGACCCCGACTGGCCGGCCTGGTACGCCGCGCACATGGCGCGTGCGGCCGGCCTCGACAGCTGACCGGACGGACAGAACGGAGCGGAACATGACCGGCCGGGCACAGTGCGGCGCGACGCCGAGGGGCCGCGAGGACGACCAGGCACAGCTCGCGGCGTTCGTCACGGCCCCCGCCGGCCGGGCCCTGCTGCTGCGCGGCGAGGCGGGCACCGCGCTGCTGCACCACGCGGCGGCGCTGGCGGAGCAGCAGGGCCAGGCCGTCGTCCGGGCGGCCGGCGTCGAGGTGGAGTCCGCCCTGCCCTGGGCGGGCCTGCACCAGCTGCTCCACCCGCTGCTCGCCGACCTCCCCCGGCTGGACGACGCCACCCGGGCGGTGTTCGACACCGTCTTCGGCGGCGCGCCGGGCGGCCCGCCCTCGGTGCTGACGCTCGGCATCGCGGTGCTGCGCCTGCTCGAACTCGCCACCGAGCAGCGGCCGTTGCTGCTGGTCCTGGACGACGGGCAGTGGCTGGACGGGGCCAGCGCCGAGGTCTGCGGTTTCGTGGGCCGCCGCCTGGCCGGCCGACCGGTGAAGCTGCTGGTCGCGGTCCGCAGCGGCGTCCCGTCCCGGTTCGACGCCGCCGCCCTGCCCGAACTGCCCGTCGCCGCCCGCCCCGACGGCGGCGCGCCGGCCCCGGACGGACCGCACGCCGCACGGGCGGCGCGCCGCGCCGCCGCCCCCGACCCGGGTGCGCTGACCTGGCAGGAGCGCCGGGTCGCCGACCTGGCGGCCGGCGGCCTGACCAACAAGCAGATCGGCGTCCGGATGCACCTGTCGCCGCGCACCGTCAGCTCCCATCTCTACCGCGTCTTCCCCAAGTTGGGCGTCACCAGCCGGGCCGCACTGCGCGACGCGCTGAGCCGAACGGCCGGCTGACGCCCGCCGAATCCCCCCAGAGACAAGAGGACCAGACATGATCAGCAGGCGTACCTTCACCACCGCCGCCGGCCTCGGCGCCGGCCTCACCGCGCTCACCGCCGGCGGCGCGTTCGCGGCGGGCGCCGACCGCCCCGCCCCGACCGTCCCCGCCCTCACCCCCGGCACCCACACCGGCTTCGCCGACCTGCGGCGCGTGCAGGCCGGCGTCCTCGACATCGGCTACGCCGAACTCGGGCCCCGGCACGGGCCGGTGGCGATCTGCCTGCACGGCTGGCCGTACGACATCCACAGCTTCGTCGACGTCGCCCCGCTGCTCGCGGACGCCGGCTACCGGGTGATCGTGCCCTACCTGCGCGGCCACGGCAGCACCGCGTTCCTGTCCCCGACCACGCCCCGCAACGCCCAGCAGTCCGCCGTCGCCCTCGACGTGATCGCCCTGATGGACGCCCTGAAGATCCGCCGGGCGGTGCTGGCCGGCTTCGACTGGGGCTCGCGGACCGCCGACATCGTCGCCGCGCTGTGGCCGGAGCGGGTCAGCGCCCTGGTGTCGGTGAGCGGCTACCTGATCACCAACGTCCCCTCGCAGCGCGACCCGCTGCCGCCGAAGGCCGAGCACACCTGGTGGTACCAGTACTACTTCGCCACCGATCGCGGCCGGGTCGCCATGGAGACCAAGCAGTACCGCCACGACCTGTGCCGCCTGGTGTGGGACGAGGTCTCCCCCAGCTGGCAGTTCGACGACGCCACCTTCGAGCGCACCGCCGCCGCCTTCGACAACCCCGACTACGCCGCCATCGTGATCCACAACTACCGCTGGCGGCTGGGCCTGGCCGACGGCGAACGCCGCTACGACGCCTACGAGCAGCGGCTCGCCGCCAAGCCCGCCATCGGCGTGCCGACCATCACCCTCGATCCGGCCCTCGACCCGTTCCTGGCGAGCACCGACGGCGCCGGCTACCGGCGGTTCTTCACCGGCCCGTACGAGCACCGCGTGCTGCCCGGCGTCGGCCACAACGCGCCGCAGGAGGCCCCGACCGCGTTCGCCCAGGCCGTCCTGGACGCCGACCGCCTGGCGGCCCGCGGGTGAGCGCCGACGACCCGGCGGCCGGGGCCCGCCGCGCCAGGTTCGGCGCCCTCCCGGAGCGGATCGCCTTCGAGGACATGGTCGAGGAGCGGCCGCCGGCCGCCCGCCCACCGGCCGCCCACGACCCCGACAGCGCCTCCGCCAGGTTCTCCTGCCAGGCCGCCGACCTGGGCCTGTGACCGCACGAGCACCTCACTCGATCTCGTACATGCCGTCCCCGTCCCACTGCCGCACCGTGTTCAGATCGCGCTGGAGCACCGCGTCCACCGGGTGCTCCAGCGTTAGCGTGACGGGGTAGCCCCGGTCGTACGTGGTCGGGGCGATCGGCTCGCCGGGCCGGACCAGCACCGTCAGGTCGCGGAAGCTCTCCAGCTCGCGGATCCGCTCCAGCGCCCGGTACCGGACGAGCCGCCCGCCCGCCGGGGCGACCAGCGCCGCCCACGCGAAGGCGCTGCGCCGCCGGTACGCCCGCCCGGCCCGGGCCCGGAACCGCTCGGGCCGCAGGTAGGCGTCCACGATCCACTCCAGCTGGCCCTCGCCGAGCAACTGCCCGGTGTAGTACGGCAGTCCGGACATCCGCGCGCCCGCCTCGACGAGCCGGGGGCCGTCCGGTGTCAGCTTGATCTCCAGGTGCGCGGCGCCGTACCGGATGCCGAGCGCGTCCAGCACCAGCCGCCCGTAGGCGGCGAGTTCGGCCACCGGCTGCTCCTCGGCGCCCAGCAGCACCTGCGCCACGACCAGGTCCCGCACCCCGTTGGCGCTGATCCGGTCGGTCCGCCAGGCGTCGGTCACCTGGTGCAGGCCCCCGCTGCTGACGGTGTTCACGATGTACTCGGCGCCCACCAGGTACTCCTGGGCGACCACCTCCTCCACCGGCTCGCCCTGGACGCTCCCCCGGGCGCGCAGCCGGCGCAGCGCGGCGACGGACTCCTCGGGCGAGTCGCAGAACGACACCCCGTCGCCCCAGAACCCGCGCAGCGGCTTGACCACCGCCCGCTGCCCCAACTTCTCGTGCCAGCGCCGCAGTTCACCCTCCTCTCCGGTCCTGGTCTGCCGCATCACCGGAACGCCGCACGCCCGCAGCGCCTCGATCTGGAGGTACTTGTCGCGCCGCGCCGCGCTCAACTCCGTGCCGTTGGACGGCAGTCCGAGCCGCTCGGCGAGCGCGTCGGCGAGCTCCACCCCGGTCTCCCGGCCGGCCAGCACCGCCGCCGGCCGCAGCGCCGCCAGCCGCCCGGCCAGCGCCTCCACGTCGCCGTCGTGGACCAGCACCCGGCCGAACCGCCGCTCGTCCACCGGGTCGACGCCGGCCGGGAACTCGGGCGTGCTCCACACCTGGACGACCTCGCCGCCGACCGCCGCGAACGCGTCGATGTGGCCGTAGGCCGAGCCGAAGGCGTCGACGACCGCCACTCGGAACGCTGACATGTCTCTACTCCCTACTGGACGGCCGGCCGGGAGAGGACCTCCCGGCGGAGTTCGAGCAGCCGGTGGACGGCGTTGGTGAGGACGTTGCGCACGCTGAACCCGGAGGTGCCGGGGTCGGCGGCGTGCAGGATGTCGCGCTCGCCGCCCTGCGCGCCGATCTCCCGACGGGTCAGCCCGCCGCGGCCCTCGAACGCCTCCGGCAGCATCCGCCGGGTGATGCCCAGGTGGACCATCCGGAAGTCCACGAACCTGTCGATGAGCCGCACCAGCCGCTCCGTCCCGGCGTCGTCCAGCGCGACCCTGCCGTCGCGCACCGACTGCCACAGGTTCACCCCCAGGCTGGAGGCGCCGCGCCACTGCGCGACCACCGGCCGCGACCACGTCGGGAAGTAGGACATCGCCTGGTCCAGGTACACGCCGTACTCCCTGGTCGGCGGCAGCAGCACCAGTTCGAGCAGCTGGACGCTCGGCATGAACGCCCCGCTCGCACCGCGCGGCCCGCCGGGATGCCCCAGGTGGAAGTGCCGGAACCGCCCGAACGCCTCCCCGGACAGCCTGCGGTAGCCCGCCATCCGCGCGGTGAACTCCCCGACGCACCGGGCCGCGTCCTCCAGCACCGCGGCCGGCTTCACCGCATCCGGCGCCGTCACCAGCGTGCGCAGCCCGTACGCCGCCGACCTGATCCACGGCTCGGACCGGTGGTGGCCGAGGTAGAAGTCCCGCTCCAGGGTGCCGAGCCGGCCCGGCGTGAACACCCTGATGTCACCGCTGCGCGCGTACTCCTCGCTGTTCACGTCGATCAGCAGCTCATAGCTCAGGTGCGGGTCCAGCGCCGGAAAGCGCCCGCACTGCGCCGAGACCAGCTCCGCCAGCTCCCGGGGCGCGGCACGCGGCCCGGCGGGCGCGAACCCGTTGAGCATGAACAGCAGGTCGAGCTGCGCGACCCGGGCCGCCCACGGATCGTCGGAGAGCCGCCCGGCCTCCTTGAGTAACTCCCTTTGCTTGCCCGCCAACTGACGGTACGTCAGTTCTCCTTCGGCGACCTCCGCCAAGTCCCCCGGGAGCTCCCGCAGGACGTACTCCCTGAACGGCGACGAGGCCGGCATGCTCGATCCGGCCGGACGAAGCTCCGCCGAACCGTTGAACAGATCGTCCACTTCCACTCCTTGTCCGCAGACCGGAGGCGGCGGGCCGGCGACCGACGCCACCGGCCCGCCCGCGGTCGTCTCAGGGTTTGACGCAGCGGAAGCTGCCCGCCGCGTCCGGGTCGCCGTGCGTGTAGCGGGAGACCATCGGGTAGCGGCACACCTCGCGGGCGACGCTCCGGCCGTCCGCCGTGGGCAGCGTGGCGTGCAGCACGCTCGGCGCCTTGCCCCGCTCGACCCAGGCGGTCAGCGCCGCCAGGTCGTCGACGCCGTTCAGCGCGCAGTGCGAGACTCCGGGCGCCAGGAACACCCGGTAGAAGTCGTCCACCTTCGCGCCGCCGCCCATCCGGTCCTCGACCCGCTTGCGGTAGTCGACGGTGCCGGCCGTCGGGATCAGCTGGTCGGCGTCGCCGTGCCAGGTCAGCAGCTTGCCCCCGGCGTCCCGGAACGCCGACAGGTCGGCGTCCCGCGAACCGATCACCGGGTCGAACTCGGCCCGCGCCCGGCGGAAGATCTCCTCGAACTGCGCGTACGTCAGGTTCGCCGAGCTGAACCCGGGCTGCTTCTGCACGAAGTTGGCGACCCACTGCGCGGGGACGGTGAACGGCGCCCCGGTGGTCACCCCGTCCGTCGTGGTGCTCGCCGCCAGGTACCCGAAGTCCGCGCCGACCGGCAGGCCGTACCACAGCCGCTTGCCGCGACCGTCCCGCGGCCCGTCCCAGATCCTGCGCACCACCTCGGCGTCGGCGGCCCCGATCGTGTACTCCTTGCCGTCGCACACCACCTTGGTCCCGATCAGCCGACGCGGATCGAAGTCGCACCGGTTCGGGTCACTGACCAGCCCGTCCACCACCCCGTCCAGCTTGTCGCACGCCTTCGACGCGGCCTGGTTGAACGCGTTGAACTCGCACGCGCTCGGGTAGGTCCGCAGCTCGTTCATCACCACCTGCGGCCACAGCGTGGCCACCTCGAACTGGTTCCAGTTGATGCCGGGCGCGGCCGCGTTGATCCCGTCGAAGTCCGTCGGGTACTTCTGCGCCTCCACGTAGCCCTGCCGGCCGCCGGTGGAGCACCCGTTGAAGTACGAGTAGAACGCGGTGTGCCCGTAGACGCCGTCAACAACCTGCTTGCCGATCACCGCCAGCTCGTGGACGGACCGCGAGGCGAAGTTCTCCAACAGCCCCGCCCGGATCCGCCCCTGCGCGTCCAGCGCCCAACTGCTGTCCAGGCCACCGCTGTCCACACCTGCGTCCGTGGTCCCGGCCGCATAGCCCTGCTTCACCGCGGCGGCCACAGACCCGATGCTCCCGGCCGCGTACGCGGACCCGCCGGCCGCCTGGAACCGCCCGTTCCACCCCGACTCCGGCAGCCACACCTGCACCCTGACCCGGTCGTCCACCCCCGGATGGGTCACCGTGACGGTCACCTCGCAGTGCGCCGGGACATCCTCCACCGGATACCCTCCGAGCGGCGGCACCCCCGGCACCTGGAACACCCCCGCCGGCACCGCCGTCGCCGTCACCGACTCCACCACGGCCCCGTCCGGCACCGAAGGCCGCACAGCGCCGCACTCGAACGCCACCGCCCCACCCGAAACCGCCCCCGCCGGCCCATTGACGGCCACGGCCCCCGCCAGCACGAACCCGGCCGCAGCGAGCCTCAGAAGCCGTCGATCCATGTCTCTCTCCTCGACCTAGTGGATTGCGACACCACTGTCGCCGCCCCACCAACCGAGACACATCAGTCATCTGACGCCCACCACAAAACCCAGTCATCCGACCCAGCCGGGGAGACCAACCAGGCCGGGAGGCCAACCAGGGGCGCGGGGAACTGCGCGGCCAACCCCTCACCCACAGCCAGATCGCGACTTCCACCCCGAAGTTGCACTATCCCGCGCCCAAGCTGGCGAGCCTCCCCCGCGAAGCGACCCCCAACTCCCGGCCAGATCGCGACTCCCACCCCGAAGTTGCACTATCGGGCGCCGCCACAAGCTACTGCGCTCCCCCCAACACCCCCTCAATCTCCCGCCGCGAAGAAATCCCCAACTTCCCGAACACCTTCCGCAAATGCCACTCCACCGTCCGCGGACTCAAGAACAACTGCGCCCCGATCTCCGCATTCGCACACCCACCCGCCGCCAACCGCGCGATCCGCGCCTCCTGCGGCGTCAGCACCGGCCCCCCGACCTCCCGCCGCCGCACCGTCTCCCCCGTCGCCAGCAGCTCCTGCCGCGCCCGCTCCGCGAACGCCGCCAGTCCCATCGCCTCGCACGCCTCGTACGCGGCCCGCAACTCCTCCCGCGCCTGCCCCCGCCGGTTCTGCCGACGCAGCCACTCCCCGTACAGCAGCCGAGCCCGCGCCTCGAACACCCCCAGCCCGCCCCGCGCGAACTCCGCAACCCCCTCCCGGTAGCACGACTCCGCCCCCTCCGACGCCCCGCCCACCAGCGCCTCGGCAACCGCGTGCGCACCGACCGCCCACGGCGTCCCCGCCCGGGCCCACTCCGCCAACCGGTCCCGCGCCCCGGCCGCCACCTCCGGCCGCCCGGCCCGCACCGCCGCCTCGACCAGCTCGCCGCACGTCCAGTGGTGCACGGCGAGGTCCCGGTGTGCGACGCCGACCAGTGCCGCGTCCATCGCCGCCGGATAGTTGCCCTGCCCGTTGGCGAGCACCGCCCGGGCCAACGCCGCCACCCCGGCGAACCGCCCGCCCTCCCGCTCCACCCCGTCCGCACCAGGCCGTTCCCGCCCCAGGTAGGCCCCCATCAACATCTCCACCCCGGCCCCCGCACCCGCCACGGCCCCCACACCCACCCCGGCCCCCACCCCCGCCACCGCCGCCGCCCCCGCGAGCAGCGACCGCGCCTCCCCGAACCGCCCCGCGAAGGCCAGCGCCGTCGCCCGGTACGGCACCGCCGCCGCCAGCGCGGAGAACGCCCCGGTCGCCCGGGCCGCCCCCACCGCCCGCTCCGTCGACGCCAACCAGGCTGCCAGGTCCCCGAGTTCGGCCGCGGCGTCGGCCACCGCCCACAGCAGCGACGGGTCCTCGACCGCCGCCCCGGCCCGCACCGCCCGCGCCAGCGACGGCTGCGCGGCGACCGTCCCCTCCAGCGCCCACCCGGTCAGCGCGTCCAGCAGCAGCCCGGCCGGCTCCTCCCCGCCCGGCAGGGCCCTCGCGGCCTCCGCGACCCGCCGCACCGCCCCGGCGTCCTCGCGCCCCGCCCGGATCGCCGCGCCGAACGCCGTCAGGCAGGTCTCCCGCGCCGCCGCCGGATCGAGCCCCGCCAGCCGGTCCACCGCGTCGAGCAGCGACGTCACCGCCCCGGCCCCCCGCTCGGACGCCTCGGCCCGCAGCCGGTGGACGTGCGCCTGCTGCAACGGGTCGAGCGGCCCCAGCTCGGCGGCGGCCAGCAGCTCCGGCACCTGCCCGGCCAGCCCGGCGGCGAGGTACGCGGCGGCCGCC
>NZ_JBSGDD010000028.1:0-74026 GCF_053602195.1 Kitasatospora sp. NPDC004531
CGGCCGCGATCGTACGGGGCGGCACCGTGATCGCCGTGGTGACCCGCCGCCGCCGCGGCTCGCACCGCTGACGCGCCCCGGGCCGCCGGGTCGGCGGCCCGGGGCTCCGGGTCGGCGGCCCGGGGCTCCGGCGCGGGTGGCCGTGACGCGATATCCCGTGGCGGAACAGCGCGTGCGCCTGGCTACCCTGGTGGGGTGAGCGATCAGAGCACTCTCCCCGCGACCGACGACCTTCCCGAGCAGATGCGCGTCCGGCGCGAGAAGCTGGACCGGCTGCGGGCCGCCGGCGTCGACCCGTACCCGGTCGGTTTCCCCCGTACCTCGACCATCGCCGAGCTGCGGGACAAGCACCCGGGCCTGGCGCCGGACACCGCGACCGGCGAGCGGGCGGGCATCACCGGCCGGGTCGTCCTGGCCCGCACCGGCGGCAAGCTCTGCTTCGCCACCCTGCGCGACGGCTCCGGCGACCTCCAGGTGATGCTGTCCCTGGACAAGCTGGGCGAGGAGCGGCTGGCGGCCTGGAAGACCGACATCGACCTCGGCGACCAGGTCGGCGTCGAGGGCGAGGTGATCACCTCCCGCCGCGGCGAGCTGAGCGTGATGGTGGACCGCTGGGAGCTCACCGCCAAGTGCCTGCGCCCGCTGCCGGACAAGCACAAGGGCCTGACCGACCCGGAGGCCCGGGTCCGCCAGCGCTACGTGGACCTGATCGTCAACCCCGAGGCGCGCGAGATGCTGCACCTGCGCACCCGGGTGATCCGCTCGATCCGCCGCACCTACGAGGACCGCGGCTACCTCGAAGTCGAGACCCCGATGCTGCAGCCGATCCACGGCGGCGCCAACGCCCGCCCGTTCCGGACGCACATCAACGCGTACGACATCGAGCTGTACCTGCGGATCGCGACCGAGCTGTACCTCAAGCGCCTGGTGGTCGGCGGCGCCGAGAAGGTCTTCGAGATCAACCGGAACTTCCGCAACGAGGGCGCGGACGCCACCCACAACCCGGAGTTCACCGCGCTGGAGTCGTACGAGGCGTACGGCGACTACGACACCCAGGCCGAGCTGATCCGGGCGATCATCGTGAACGCCGCGCAGGACGCGCTGGGCACCACCGTGGTCCGGGGCCTCGGCCCGGACGGCGCCGAGCACGAGATCGACCTCGCCGAGCCCTGGCAGGAGGTCTCGGTCTACCCGGGCATCTCCGCCCACCTGGGCACCGAGGTCACCCCGGCCACCTCCGTGGACGAGCTGCGCAAGCTCGCCGACGAGGCCGGCATCCCGTACGAGAAGGAGTGGGGCCACGGCCAGATCGTCCTGGAGATGGTCGAGCGCCTGCTGGAGCACCACGCGATCAAGCCGACCTTCATCAAGGACTACCCCACCGAGGTGTCCCCGCTGACCCGCCAGCACCGCTCGATCGAGGGCGTCGCGGAGAAGTGGGACCTGGTGATCTTCGGCACCGAGATCGGCACCGCCTACTCGGAGCTGATCGACCCGGTCGAGCAGCGCGCCCGGCTGACCGCGCAGTCGCTGCTGGCGGCCGGCGGCGACGTCGAGGCGATGCAGCTGGACGAAGACTTCCTGCGCGCCCTGGAGTACGCGATGCCGCCCACCGGCGGCCTCGGCCTCGGCGTGGACCGCCTGATCATGCTGCTCACCGGCAAGAACATCCGCGAGACGGTGCTGTTCCCGCTGGTGAAGCCGGAGAAGGCGGGCAGGGCCGAGAAGGCCACCGAAGCCGACGAGGACACCGAGGAGTAGAACTCATGGAGTACGTCAGCGCGATCGTGCCGCCGCTGGTCATGGCGATCGGTTTCGCCTTCCTGGTGCGGGCCATCATCCGCAGCCAGGGCGGCGCGCAGAAGGCCAAGGAGGACGCCGCCGCCGAGGCGATGGCGACGCGTTCCCCGGCCGAATAGTCCGACCGCAGACCGGCGCGCCGTTCCCCCTTTCGGGGAGCGGCGCGCCGGTTCCGTTTGCCATTTGCCGCCCTTTGTCCGATTCGGTCCTATCCTGGGCCGCACTATGGTGCGGCAACTCGGAGAACTCGAGAACGACATCATGACCCGGGTGTGGCAGTGGAACCGCCCGGTCACCGTTCGAGAGGTTCTGCAGGATCTGCGTTCGGAACGTGAAATCGCGTACACGACCGTGATGACGGTGCTCGACAAGCTCTATCGAAAGGGCTGGGTGCGCCGGGAGCGCGCCGGGCGCGCATACCGATATGAGCCGGTCTCCTCGCGCGAGGCTTACACCGCCGCGCTGATGAACGACGCCTGGGCGACGAGTGACAATCCGGCCGCGGCGCTGGTGCACTTCTTCGGGATGATGTCTCCGGAACAGCGCGAGTGGCTGCGCGACGCGCTGCGAGTGGCGGCCGTCGATACCGAGGAGACCCGCGCGCCCGAGGCACGATAAGTTCCCAGGCATGGAGGTCACCATCCGCCGTGCGCGGACCACCGACGTGCGCGCCGTTCGCCGGCTCATCGACGCGTACTCCCGCGACGGCATTCTGCTCGACAAGCCGACCGTCACCCTGTTCGAATCCGTCCAGGAGTTCTGGGTCGCCGAACGCGACGAGGACGGCCGCGTGGTGGCCTGTGGCGCCCTGCACGTGATGTGGGAGGACCTGGCCGAGGTGCGTACCTTGGCGGTCGATCCGGTCTGCAAGGGCCTGGGCATCGGCCACCTGCTGCTGGACAAGCTGCTGGAGACGGCCCGCTGGCTCGGCGTCCGTCGGATTTTCTGCCTGACGTTCGAGGTGGCGTTCTTCTCGAAACACGGCTTCGTCGAGATCGGCGAAAACGACGATCGTACGGCAGACCCGGCAGTCGTGGCCACAGAAGTCTATGAAGAACTTCTGCGCTCGTACGACGAAGGCGTCGCCGAGTTCCTCGACCTGGAGCGGGTGAAGCCGAACACACTGGGCAACTCGCGCATGCTGCTGCACCTCTGATCCTGCTCCGCGGGCACGACCGGCGGCACAGGGGTTTGTGTTTTCCGGGAAAAGGCGCTTTCCTTTCACTAGGCAATGGACCGTTATCGCGGAAAGGGAAGCCCGTGGCACAGAGGGTTCAGGTCATTCTGGAAGACGATCTCGACGGCGGCTCCGCGGACGAGACGGTGACGTTCGCTCTGGACGGCGTGGCCTATGAGATCGACCTGAAGAGCGACAACGCGGAGAAGCTTCGCGGCCTGCTGGCCCCGTACGTCGAGAAGGGCCGGAAGCAGAGCGGTCGACTGACCGCTCCGCGTCGCGGCGGCGCCCGCAGCGCCGGCCGCTCCGCCGCCTCCGCCGGACAGGCCGACACCGCCAAGATTCGCGTCTGGGCGAAGGAGAACAACTTCCCGGTCAACGACCGCGGCCGGGTTCCGAGCAATGTCCGCGAGGCGTACGAGAAGGCCCACGCCTCCGTCTGAGCCCTCGCGGCTGCCCGCGGTTCGGGCACCCGGTGTTCTCCCGGGTGCCCCGGGGCGGCCTCGACCGGCACTCGCCGTTCGGGGCCTCGGCCGTCCTGACGGCCCGTCATCCCGGGCGTTCGACCGGCCGACTTCTCGCCAGGCGAACAAGCACCCCCCGGAAACCACGCGAAACCCGCCGCCCGACCGGGTATGAATGCAGGTGGACGGGGTCGCAGGAGCCCGGCCGGAGCACTGCGCGGGGCCGGTCCACCGGTTCCACCGGACCGTGTTCGCCGTTGGCGTAGCGGTATCCGGTGCATCGGGCCCGCCGCTGGGAACACCGTCTCCCAGCATCAGGTTGGGAAAGGTGTCGGCTGGTCGCGCAGCATGTTTCTCCCGCTCCGGTGGGAGTTCCGTAGCCGCGCCGCTGAGCGGGACTAGCATGCGGAAGGACAGGGCGGGGACGGCCCCCGAACTGACCGACCGCTCTGAGGAGCGATTAACGATGTTCGAGAGGTTCACCGACCGCGCGCGGCGGGTTGTCGTCCTGGCACAGGAAGAAGCCCGGATGCTCAACCACAACTACATCGGCACCGAGCACATCCTCCTGGGCCTGATCCACGAGGGCGAGGGTGTCGCCGCCAAGGCGCTGGAGAGCCTCGGCATCTCGCTCGAGGCGGTCCGCCAGCAGGTCGAGGAGATCATCGGCCAGGGCCAGCAGGCCCCGTCCGGTCACATCCCCTTCACCCCCCGGGCGAAGAAGGTCCTGGAGCTGTCGCTCCGCGAGGCCCTTCAGCTCGGCCACAACTACATCGGCACCGAGCACATCCTGCTCGGCCTGATCCGCGAGGGCGAGGGCGTCGCCGCCCAGGTCCTGGTGAAGCTGGGCGCCGATCTCAACCGGGTGCGCCAGCAGGTGATCCAGCTGCTGTCCGGCTACTCCACCAGCAGCGGCAAGGAGTCGGCCACGGCCGGCGGCCCGGCCGAGGGCACCCCGTCCACCTCCCTGGTGCTCGACCAGTTCGGTCGGAACCTGACGCAGGCCGCCCGCGAGGCCAAGCTCGACCCGGTGATCGGGCGCGAGAAGGAGATCGAGCGGGTCATGCAGGTGCTGTCCCGCCGCACCAAGAACAACCCGGTGCTGATCGGCGAGCCCGGCGTCGGCAAGACTGCCGTCGTCGAGGGCCTGGCCCAGGCGATCGTCAAGGGCGAGGTCCCGGAGACGCTCAAGGACAAGCAGCTCTACACGCTCGACCTCGGCGCCCTGGTGGCCGGCTCGCGCTACCGCGGTGACTTCGAGGAGCGCCTGAAGAAGGTGCTCAAGGAGATCCGCACCCGCGGCGACATCATCCTGTTCATCGACGAGCTGCACACCCTGGTCGGTGCGGGCGCCGCCGAGGGCGCGATCGACGCCGCCTCCATCCTCAAGCCGATGCTGGCCCGCGGTGAGCTCCAGACCATCGGCGCCACCACGCTGGACGAGTACCGCAAGCACCTGGAGAAGGACGCCGCGCTGGAGCGCCGCTTCCAGCCGATCCAGGTCGCCGAGCCCTCGCTCCCGCACACCATCGAGATCCTCAAGGGCCTGCGCGACCGGTACGAGGCGCACCACCGCGTGTCGATCACCGACGCCGCCCTGGTCGCCGCCGCCACCCTGGCCGATCGGTACATCTCGGACCGCTTCCTGCCGGACAAGGCGATCGACCTGATCGACGAGGCCGGTTCCCGGATGCGCATCCGCCGGATGACCGCGCCGCCGGACCTGCGCGAGTTCGACGAGAAGATCGCCGAGGTGCGCCGGGAGAAGGAGTCCGCGATCGACGCGCAGGACTTCGAGAAGGCCGCGTCCCTGCGTGACAACGAGAAGCAGCTGCTCCAGGCGAAGGCCAAGCGGGAGAAGGAGTGGAAGGCCGGCGACATGGACGTCGTGGCCGAGGTGGACGAGGAGCTCATCGCCGAGGTCCTGGCCACCGCCACCGGCATCCCGGTCTTCAAGCTGACCGAGGAGGAGTCCTCGCGTCTGCTGCGCATGGAGGACGAGCTGCACAAGCGGGTCATCGGCCAGGAGGACGCCATCAAGGCGCTCTCCCAGGCGATCCGCCGCACCCGGGCCGGTCTGAAGGACCCGAAGCGCCCCGGTGGCTCGTTCATCTTCGCCGGCCCCTCGGGTGTCGGTAAGACCGAGCTGTCCAAGACCCTGGCGGAGTTCCTGTTCGGGGACGAGGACGCGCTGATCGCGCTCGACATGTCCGAGTTCTCGGAGAAGCACACCGTTTCGCGGCTGTTCGGCTCCCCGCCCGGATACGTGGGTTACGAAGAGGGCGGCCAGCTCACCGAGAAGGTGCGCCGCAAGCCGTTCTCGGTGGTGCTGTTCGACGAGGTCGAGAAGGCCCACCCGGACATCTTCAACTCGCTGCTGCAGATCCTGGAGGACGGTCGCCTGACCGACTCCCAGGGCCGGGTCGTGGACTTCAAGAACACGGTCATCATCATGACGACCAACCTCGGCACCCGGGACATCTCCAAGGGCTTCAACCTGGGCTTCGCGGCCACGGGTGACGTCCAGACCGGCTACGAGCGGATGAAGGCGAAGGTCGGCGAGGAGCTCAAGCAGCACTTCCGTCCCGAGTTCCTGAACCGCGTCGACGACATCGTGGTGTTCCACCAGCTGTCCGAGGCGAACATCATCGAGATCGTCGACCTGATGATCGCGAAGGTGGACCAGCGTCTGAAGGACCGCGACATGGGCATGGAGCTCAGCGTCGAGGCCAAGAAGCTGCTGGCGAAGCGCGGTTACGACCCGATCCTGGGCGCCCGTCCGCTGCGCCGCACGATCCAGCGGGAGATCGAGGACCACCTGTCCGAGAAGATCCTGTTCGGTGAGCTGCGGGCCGGCCACATCGTGGTCGTCGGTGTGGAGGGCGAGGGCAAGGACGCCAAGTTCACCTTCCGCGGTGAGGAGAAGTCCCCGGTGGCGGACACTCCGGCGGCGGTCACGGCGACCGGACCGGATCTGACGAAGTAAATACGTCACAAAGCGGGTTTCGAGCCGCCGCCCCCGACCTGATCAGGTCGGGGGCGGCGGCTTTTCGCTGCCCGGTTTTTTCAGTTGAAAAACTGTTTAGGTTTCCGTGCGCTGTGAATGCGGGGGTTCGGGGGCCCGAACGGGTGGGCTTCGGCGCGGTACGAGTGCGACCGACCCGGAGATCACAGGCACCGTAGGTAGATTGACGGATCGTCAGATGATTTGAGTCGGCGGAGCATAGCGGCGTGACCATGCCAGGGTCAAGGTCTTTCTTTTTTACTCGACCTTGGGTCAAATGTCGTCCACCTGTCTTGCATTGGTTCACCGGCCCGGCCATCCGCCACGCCGGTAAGGGGAGGACGTCCCACGTTGAAGATGACCAAGAAGGTCGCCGCGGCCTCCGCCGCCATCGCGGTGTCGGCCGCGCTCGGCGTCGGCATGCTGCCGGGCACGGCTACCGCCGCCCCGGCGACGCCGGTGGCCAAGGACCCGGCCGACGCCATTCAGAACGACACCGTGCCCCGCGAGCTGCAGAGCCCGCTCACCGACAAGGTGCAGGCCGAGCAGAAGGCCGCGATAGAGCAGCTGGTCAACGGCACGGCGAAGGTCGAGAAGCACGGCAACGGCAGCTCCATCAAGCTGGGCCGCGACAAGTACGTCGAGCTGTCGCGTGAGCGCACCGACCGGATCTTCACGATCCTGGTGGACTTCGGCGACCAGGTGGACAGCACCACCAAGACCCCCGACGGCAAGGTGAAGTACGGCGGCACCCCCGGCCCGGCGCACAACCAGATCGCCTCCCCGGACCGCGCCAAGGACAACTCCACGGCCTGGCAGGCGGACTACAACCAGGCGCACTACCAGGACATCTACTTCGCGGCGAACAAGCCGTCGCTGAAGACCTACTACGAGAAGCAGTCCTCGGGCCGCTACTCGGTCGACGGCCTGGTCACCGACTGGGTGCGGGTCCCGTGGAACGAGGCCCGCTACGGCTCGGACTACTGCGGCCAGCACGTCTGCGCCAACGCGCAGGACCTGATCCGCGACGGCATCAACGCCTGGGTCGACTCGCAGAAGGCCCAGGGCCGCACCGACGCCCAGATCAAGGCCGACCTGGCGCAGTACGACCAGTGGGACCGTTACGACTTCAACGGCAACGGCAACTTCAACGAGCCGGACGGCTACCTGGACCACTTCCAGATCGTCCACGCCGGTGAGGACCAGTCGGCCGGCGGCGGCGTCCAGGGCACCGACGCCCTGTGGGCGCACCGCTCGTACGTGTACGCCAACCAGGCCGGCAAGACCGGTCCGGAGAACAACAAGCTCGGTGGCACCGCGATCGGCGGCACCGGCCTGTGGGTCGGCGACTACACCATGCAGCCGGAGAACGGCGGCCTGGGCGTGTTCGCCCACGAGTACGGCCACGACCTGGGCCTGCCGGACCTGTACGACACCAGCGGCACCGGCATCGACAACTCGGCCGGCTTCTGGACCCTGATGTCCTCGGGTTCCTGGCTGGGCGAGGGCCGCAACGAGATCGGCGACATGCCGAACGACCTGGACATCTGGTCGAAGCTGAAGCTGGGCTGGCTGGACTACGACACCGCCAAGGCCGGCAAGGACTCGGTCAACCTGCTCGGCCCGGCCGAGTACAACAGCAAGCGCAAGCAGGGTCTGATCGTCGACCTGCCGAAGAAGACCGTCACCACCGAGATCAACACCCCGTTCGCGGGTGGCAACGAGTGGTGGAGCGGCAGCGCCGACAACCTGAACGTCACCCTGACCCGTGACGTCGACCTGACCGGCAAGACCTCGGCCTCGCTCACCGCGAAGGCCTGGTACGACCTGGAGCAGGACTACGACTTCGCGTACGCCGAGGTCTCCACCGACGGCGGCCAGAACTGGTCGTCGCTGGCCGGTACCTTCAACGGCACCGCGCTGCCGGAGAACTCCATCTCCGGCAACTCGAACGGCTGGGGCGACCTGTCGTTCTCGCTGGACGCGTACGTCGGCAAGGCGATCAAGCTCCGCTTCCACAACACCACCGACCCGGGCGTGCACGGCAAGGGCCTGGCCCTGGACGAGATCGCGGTCACCGCGAACGGCACCGCCGTGTTCACCGACGGCGCCGAGAACGGCGACAACGGCTGGACCGCGTCCGGCTTCTCCCGGATCACCGGCAAGTTCGCCAAGGACTACGACCAGCACTACCTGGTCGAGAACCGCCAGTACGTGTCCTTCGACAGCACGCTGAAGACCGGCCCGTACAACTTCGGTTCGGCCGCCCGTCCGGACTGGGTGG
The DNA here is from genome assembly GCF_053602195.1 of Kitasatospora sp. NPDC004531. Lineage (NCBI taxonomy): Bacteria > Bacillati > Actinomycetota > Actinomycetes > Kitasatosporales > Streptomycetaceae > Kitasatospora > Kitasatospora sp. NPDC004531. The sequence goes on from NZ_JBSGDD010000028.1 coordinate 8,730, forward strand.
AGCACTACGCCAACCAGAACGGCATCCTGATCTGGCTGTGGGACACCTCGCAGTCCGACAACAACGTGGCCAACCACCCCGGCCAGGGCCTGGTCCTCCCGATCGACGCCCACCCGGCCCCGCTGAAGTGGAACGACGGCACCCTGATGCGCCCGCGCTTCCAGGGCTACGACTCGACCTTCCGCTTCGAGCGCACCACCGGCCTGCAGCTGCACAAGGCCGACGCGCTGACCAAGATCCCCAGCGAGCGTGGCGTGACGGTCTTCAACGACCGCAAGAACACCTACTGGGACAGCGCGAACCCGTACAGCAGCGTCCAGGTGCCGAAGACCGGTACCCAGATCGAGGTGCTGTGGCAGTCGCACAACCAGCTGGAGGCCCTGATCTCCGTCAAGCGCAACAAGTGACGCTCGGCTGAGCACGGCTGAACAGCGGGGCCCCGGCGGTTTTCGAACCGCCGGGGCCCTGTGCCGTTCCCGGTCACAGCAGCGCGAGGAAGCCCGTCATCGCCTCGGTGACCTCGGCGGCGGTCCACTCCAGGGCGGCGGCGGAGACCGTCACCTCGGTCATCGCCGTGCCGGGCTGCGGGCCGGGCTCCAGCCAGCCGCCGAACAGCGACACGCCCTGCTCCTCGGCCTGCCGGTGGCCGGCCTCGATCAGGCGCTCGGCGGGGTGCGGCAGCCAGAGCTGGAACTGGTGGGTGTGCGGCGGCTCCGGGTTGATCCGGGCGCCGGGGGCCTCGGCGAGCGCGGCGGCGATCACCTTGGCGTGCGCCACGTACGCGGGCAGCCGGGGCAGCTCGTGGTCCAGGCCGGCCAGCGCGGACAGCACGGCGGGCCACTGCTGCCAGAGCTTGCCGCCGTAGCGGTGCCGCCAGACCTTGATCCGGCGGACGAACTCCTCCTCGCCGGCGACCAGGGCGCCGCTGTGCCCGCCGAGCGACTTGTAGCAGGAAACGTAGACCGACCCGGCGCGGGCGCAGATCTCCGGCAGGCCCCGGCCGAGGTGCGGGGCGGACTCCCACAGCCGGGCGCCGTCCAGGTGGACCGGCAGGCCGCGGTCGGCGGCGAAGTCGTACAGCGCGGTCAGCTCCTCCCAGCTGGGCAGCACGAACCCGGCGTCGCGCAGCGGGAGTTCCAGCATCAGCACGTCGAACGGCTCGTCCAAGGCGGCCAGCTGCGCGGCGGTGGGCTGCCGGGGCCCGGTGGTCTGGGGGACGCTGCGCAGGCCGCTGAGCACCTGGTGGGCGCGGCGTTCGTGGACTTCGGGGTGGGCGAGCGGGTGCATCGCGACCACCGGGCCGTGGGTGTCGGCCCAGGCCTTGAGGGCGGCCTGCTGGGCCATGGTGCCGGTCGGGAAGTAGGCGGCGTCGGGCTTGCCGAGCAGTTCCGCGGTGCGGACCTCCAGGGTGCGGACGATGCCGTTGCCGTACAGGTCGGTGGGTTCGTCGAGCGGGTAGGGGCCGTCGGCGAGCGCGGCGAGGTCGGCGAGCGACTCGCGGACGGTCTGCGGGCGGCTGCCGGACAGCAGGCGGTCGGCCCGGCGGCGGGCGGTGAAGCGGCGGTCCTGCACCGGAATGTCGTTCATCAGCTGATCATCTCCGACGGCTGGGTGGGATCGGATGGCGCAGCTGGTTCGGAGGCCGGTTCTACCCGGGGCGGTTCGGGTTCAAACCGGGCGCTTCCCGGGTGCTTCCCGGTGGCGATGGTCACAGGCCCGCGGAGAGGTACGACGGGCGGTAGGAGGTTTCCGGGCCGACCGGCCGGTTCGTCCGACCACGCGGGCCGCTATTTCGTGAGCTTCGCCCACTAGGCGCCGTCGTAGGTCACACTCTTGGGCCTGCCCCGGGGGGTCGTTTACAACCGGAGTCGTTCCACCAGTTCGGCGAGCCCCACGGCTCGGTCCCCGCTCTGGCCCCGTCCGTGAGGTACCGACTCCCGATGCGCAACTTCCCCGTCACCGGCCGCCGGATTCTCCAGGCGATCAGCATGCGCCACGTCCAGTCCGTCACCGGCTCCGACGCCTCCGCCATCGTCCCGGCCCGCCGGGGCCCGGCCACGGCGGTCGCCACCGGCGCCGCCGTGCTCGCCTTCGGCGCGATGCTGATCCCCGGCGGGCACGCCGCCGCGCAGACCGTTCCGGCACTGGGCGAGTCGCCGTTCAGCACGGCCGAGGTGCAGCCGGGCGAGCTCCAGCTGACCGAGCCGGCCGTCCAGGAGGACACCACCGGCCCGCTGGCCGTGATCGCCGCCAACCTGGAGCGGCTCGCGGACCCGGCGGCCGAGGAGCACCCGGCCGAGCAGCACGCCGACGAGCACCAGGAGCAGCCGCAGCCGGCCGAGCAGCCGGCCCCGGCCCCCGAGCCCGAGCCCGCTCCGGCCCCGGCCCCCGAGCCCGCTCCGGCCCCGGCCCCCGAGCCTGCCCCGGCTCCGGCCCCCGAGCCCGCGCCCGCTCCCGCTCCCGCTCCCGAGCCCGCTCCGGTGAAGCCGGACTGGTCCTCCCCCGCCCCGGGCGCGACGATCAGCAACCCGTACCACAAGACCAACGCCTCGTACGCGGCCGGCTACCACACCGGTACCGACTTCGCGGTCTCGGTGGGCACCCCGCTGGTGGCGGTCGGCAACTCGACCGTGGTGTCGGCGGGCTGGGCCGGCGCGTACGGCAACCAGGTCGTGCTGAAGCTGGAGGACGGCCGCTTCGCCCAGTACGCGCACCTGTCGCAGCTGGGTGTGAAGGCCGGCCAGCACGTGCAGGCGGGCGACCGGATCGGCAAGTCCGGCAACACCGGCAACTCGACCGGCCCGCACCTGCACTTCGAGATCCGCACCGCCAACCAGTACGCGAAGGTGATCGACCCGATCGGTTACCTGAAGGGCCACGGCGCGAACAACTTCTGATCCGCCGCTCCCCCTCCTGTCGACCGGAGCCCGTCGACCGTCGAGCCGTCCGTGCCTCAGCGCGCGGGCGGCTCGATGTGTGCGGCGACCTCCAGGGCGACCTCCAGGGCCGCCTCCATCGCCTCGTCCGGGGTGGTGCCCGAGCTGGTGTGCGATTCCTGGCCCGGATCGCACACTTCGGCCTTGAGCAGGAACATCGCCGAGTGCATGGAGGTCAGTGCGACGGTGGCGCGCAGCTTGTCGCGGAAGGTCGGCTCGGGCCCGTGCAGCAGGTTGATCATCTTGATCATCCGGTCCTTGAAGGCCAGCCCGGCGGCGGACTCCCGCAGTGCGGGCTGGTTCTCGTGGAAGAAGCGCAGCAGCGGCGCCCGCTCACCCATGCCGGCGGCGAAGCGGCGCAGCAGTTCGTCGCGCAGTTCCGGCGACCAGTCCTTGCCCTCGCCGAACGCGATGGCGTCGTCCAGCGGGGCGGCCATCTTCTCGACGATGCCCCGGACGATGTCGTCCTTGGTCTTGAAGTGGTAGTAGAGGGCGGCCTTGGTGACGCCGAGGCGGTCGGCGATCTCGCGCAGCGAGGTCTTCTCGTAGCCGTGCTCGGCGAACAGCTCCAGCGCCACGTCGATGATCCGCGCTCGGGTGTCGCTGCGGGGGCTCTGGGGAGTGGTCATCGCTGGCGGCCTGCCTCGTGAAGCGGTGCGGACGGGTGTCAAGGCCCGGTTCTGTTGGCATTCTCCCTGCCCAGAGGGGCTGCTCCGAAACTGGCTTGACGACCGGCTAGGTCACAACTTACCGTGCCGAACGGCAATTAACTAGCCGGTCGTCAAGTAAGTACCGCCGCGGGACAGCATCGCGGCACCTGCGCCCCCGGGAGAGACGCATGACAACCCAGCAGTCCGAGGCGGTTCCGGAGGACGGGCCGTCCGTCGATCTCGGCAAGCCCGCCGACGAGTTCGAGCAGCGGCCGCACCGCGAGGTGCGCCTGGTGATGATCGGCCTGGTGATCACCATGCTGCTCGCCATGCTCGACAACCTGATCGTCGGCACCGCGATGCCCACCATCGTCGGCGAGCTGAACGGCGCCGAGCACATGTCCTGGGTGGTCACGGCCTACACCCTGGCCACCGCCGCCTCGACCCCGATCTGGGGCAAGGTCGGCGACCTGTACGGCCGCAAGGGCTCGTTCCTGGTCTCGATCGCGATCTTCCTGCTCGGTTCGGCGCTGTCCGGCATGTCGCAGACCATGACCCAGCTGATCGCCTTCCGCGCCGTCCAGGGCCTGGGCGCCGGCGGTCTGATGGTCGGCGTGATGTCGATCATGGGTGCGCTGGTGCTGCCCCGCGACCGCGGCAAGTACCAGGGCATGTTCGCCGCCGTCATGGCGCTGGCCACCATCGGCGGCCCGCTGATCGGCGGCTTCATCACCGACCACCTGAACTGGCGCTGGACGTTCTACGTCAACCTGCCGCTGGGCGCGATCGCGCTGGCCTTCATCGTCGTGGTGCTGAAGCTGCCCAAGATCCGCTCCAACGCCAAGATCGACTACCTGGGCGCGATCCTGCTGACCATCGGCATCGTCTCGATGGTCCTGATCACCACCTGGGGCGGCCACGAGTACGCCTGGGGCTCGAAGCAGATCCTCGGCCTGGGCGCGCTGGCCGTCGCCTCGATCATCGGCTTCTGCTACGTCGAGCAGCGGGTCGCCGAGCCGATCCTGCCGCTCAAGCTGTTCCGCAACCGCAACTTCACGATGGTCTCGATCATCGGCTTCATCGTCGGTTTCGCGATGTTCGGCGCGGTCACCTTCCTGCCCACCTACCAGCAGATCGTCCAGGGCGCTTCGGCGACCAACTCCGGCCTGCTGCTGATGCCGATGATGTTCGGCATGCTGGTGATCTCGCTGGTGGTCGGCCAGGCCATCACCAAGACCGGCAAGTACCGGATCTACCCGATCATCGGCACCGTGGTGATGGGCGGCGGCTCGCTGCTGCTGTCGACCCTGTCGGTGGACACCTCCAGCTTCGCCTCGTCCTGCTACATGGTGGTGCTCGGCGCCGGCATGGGCTTCCTGATGCAGGTCACCATGCTGGTCGCGCAGAACAGCGTCGAGATGAAGGACATGGGCGTCGCCTCGTCCTCCGCGACCCTGTTCCGCACCATCGGCGGCTCCTTCGGCGTGGCGCTGTTCGGCACCCTGTACATCAACCAGGTCGACAAGAGCGTCGAGAAGCTCCCGCCGGAGGTCCTGCAGCACATGCAGCAGGGCGGCGGCGGCGAGGGCATGTCGGCGATGAACCCGGCCACCCTGAGCAAGCTGCCGGCCGACGTGCTGAACGCCTACCAACACGGCATCGCCAACGGCATGCACACCGTCTTCCTGTGGGGCGCGGTGATCAGCCTGATCGCCGTGGCCGCCTCGCTGTTCGTGCGCGAGGTCAAGCTGCGCGGTGGCGCGGACGCCGCCGAGGCGAAGGCCGAGGCCGCGCTCGAAGGCGCGATGTGACGCCCGTCCAGGCATGACGACGGCCCGGGACCGACTGGTCCCGGACCGTTCCGCGTCCGCTACTGCGGCAGCCGGTAGGTGCCCGGGCCGACCGGCTCGACCAGGCCGTCGGCGACGAGGCCGTCCAGCGCCCGGGCGCGCTGGATCGCGTCCGGCCACACCACGTCCAACTGGCCCTGGGAGACCAGGCCGTGGGCGTCCCGCAGCACCGCCAGCAGCTTGCCGCGCACCTGCCGGTCGGTGCCCTCGTAGGTCTGGCCGCGCCGGGCCGGGCCCTGGTACGGCGGGCAGCCGGCCCGCTGCCAGGCGCACTCGGCGAACAGCGGGCAGGCGCCGCACTCGGGGCCGCGCGCGGTGCACACCAGGGCGCCCAGCTCCATCACGGCGACCGCCCAGGTCGCGGCCCGCTCGTCGCCGGCCGGCAGCAGCTCGTGCGCGGTGCGGCGCTCGGCGGCGGTGGTGGCGTTCGCCGGGTACTCGACGCCGGTGACGGCGCGGGCGAACACCCGGCGCACGTTGGTGTCCAGCACCGCGTGGCGCTGCCGGAACGCGAACGAGGCGACCGCGGCGGCCGTGTACTCGCCGACGCCGGGCAGCGCCAGCAGCGCCGCGTGGTCGTCCGGCACCACACCGTCGTGCTGCTCGGTGATCGCGGTGGCCGCCGCGTGCAGCCGCAGCGCACGGCGCGGGTAGCCGAGCCGGCCCCACATCCGCACCGCCTCGCCGGGCGCGGCGGCGGCCAGCGCGGCGGGGGTGGGCCAGCGCTCCAGCCAGGCCGCGTACGCGGGCAGCACCCGCTTCACGGGCGTCTGCTGGAGCATGAACTCGCTGACCATCACCGCCCAGGGCGAGGCGTCCGGGGTCCGCCAGGGCAGGTCGCGGGCGTTGGCCTCGTACCAGCCGATGACGGTCGAGTGCAGCGCCTGGAGGGCGGCGGGGGCGGGAGTCGAAGCAGTGGCAACCATGGCCCCCCGATCCTGCCACGAGGAGCGGCGAGGGCTTAAAGCCCCAGGTCGTCGAGCTCCTTCAGCAGGTCCGCCCGCGGGCTCGCGGATGCGGCGGCGCCGCCCTTGCCGACGGCGGGCGGGCCGTCCTGGACGGCCGGGCCCTGCGGCGCGGCCGGAGTCCTCTTCGGGCCCCGGGTGCGGAATATCCAGGCGCCGGCCAGACCGCCGACCAGGCCGCCCAGGTGCCCCAGCCAGGACACCCCGGGGGTGCCCGGGATCGCCGTGGTCAGCAGGTACGCGAAGGACGCGCCCATCACCACGCCGATCAGCGAGTCGATCAGGTTGCGGTCGATCAGGCCGCGCAGCACCACGTAGCCGAAGTAGCCGAAGATCACGCCGCTGGCGCCGACGGTCACCACGTCCGACCGTTCGAACAGCCAGACCGACATGCCGCTGGTCACCACCAGCAGCGCCGTCAGGCCGAGGAACTTGCGCACGCCCCGGTAGGCGGCGAGGAAGCCGAACACGAACAGCGGGCCCGAATTGCCTTCCAGGTGCTGCCAGTTCAGGTGCAGGAAGGGTGCGGCCAGCAGGCTCGGCAGGCTGTCGACCTGGCGCGAGACGATGCCGTGCTGCAGGGCTATCTGTCCGTCCATCGCCCAGTTCGCCACCTGCACGGCCCAGATCATGCAGAGGAAGCCGAACACGGTGAAGAACGCCCGGCGCGCCTCGGCGATCAGCTGCGCGGGATCGAGGGTCGCGGGGCCGGGAGCGGAGTCGAGCGGGGAGGCCATGAGGGCGACTATAGGGCGGCGCACCGTCGTGTCGAGTCCCCCGGGAGGAGCAAATGGCGGATCATGTGAAAGAAGTGCCCCTGCTGAGGTGTTGATGCGTCAACAGGCGCACATGGTCTCGTAGAGTTTGCCCGTGCCTTCTCTGCGCCAGCCCGTCGGACCGCTGCCCGCCTCGATCTACTGGCGGCGCCGCGTCGTGGTTCTCGCCGTCCTCGCCGTCGCCCTGCTCCTGGTCGGCTGGCTCGCGTTCGGCACCGGCGGGGACGGCAAGCAGCAGAAGGCCGCCGAGACGAACAGTCCGCAGCCCGCGCCCGCGCAGTCGATCACGCCCGGCGCCTCCCCCAGCGGCTCCGCCATCACCACCCGGCCCGGCGGCCCGGCCCCGGGCAGCGGGGCGGCGGGCGAGCTGATCGTGACCGGCGGCGGCAGCGGCGGCTCCGGTTCGAACGGCGGCGGCGGGACGGGCAGCGGCGGCGGTTCCGGTTCGAACGGCGGTGGCGGGCGCGCCGCGTCGCCCGGCCCCTCGCCGGCCGTCAACACGCCCGAGGTGATGGCCCTGCCGGTGTGCGCGACGTCGCAGCTCTCGCTGGAGCTGGCCTCGGCGCAGAACTCGTACCCGGCCAAGGACAAGCCGCGCCTGGCGCTGACCGTCCGCAACTCCTCGGGCTCCGCCTGCCGGGTCAACCTCGCGCACGAGCACTCGGCGCTCACCATCACCTCCAGCAGCAACGAGCGGATCTGGTCGTCCGCCGACTGCATTCCGAACAGGGTCGACGCCTGGGCGCAGATCGCCGGCAACAGCGGCGTCACGGAGACCTTCAGCTGGGACCGCAGCCGCTCGAAGCCGCAGTGCGCGACGCCCGACCCGAATCCGGCGCAGCCCGGCAACTACCTCGTCCAGGCCGACCTGACGGGGCCGGCGGGTGGGCCGCTCTCGGCGCGGACGTCGATCAGGCTCGAAGGCTGACGTCGCTGCGCGGGCCGGGGCAGCACAGCCCGTCCGCAAGGTCGCGATCACGTGCAAGTCACTGACCTGCGGCGCGATCTTGCGGACGAGGTGCGTTCCCCCTCGCGCAGTTCCCCGCGCCCCTGTATTCGCGCCCACCTGCCCTGGTTCAGCTCGGCCAGCTCGTGCCGCGGAGGGAGCGGCCGAGGGTGAGGGGCAGGAGGCCGGCGGCGAGGAGGCCGGCGAGGGCGAGCAGGACGGTGCGGGCGGGGAGGTGGTCGAGGAGCAGGCCGGCCGTCATGGTGCCGACGGGCAGGCCGCCCATCAGGAGCGTCATGGTGGCGGCCACGGCGCGGCCGCGCATCGCGTCGGGGACCTGCTGGAAGACCAGGACGTCGACCATGACCCGCAGCGCGGGGATGCCGAGGGACATCACCAGCAGAGTGGCGAAGACCGCGAGCGGGCCCTCGGCGAGGACCAGGACGCCGAACAGCAGGGGGGCGCTCCAGGCGACGGCGAGCAGCAGGGCGCCGGGGGCGAGGGCGCGGTGGAGGCGGCTGACCAGGGGGGCGCCGAGCAGGCCGCCGACGGCTTCGCCGGCGAGGGCGAGGCCGGTGCCGGCCTCGGAGGTGCCGTGGTCGCGGAGCAGGACCATGACGGCCAGCAGCATCGCGGAGCCGGCCACGTTGAGCGCGACGGCGACCAGCACGGTGGCGCGCAGGGTGGGGTCGGCGAAGAGGTGGCGGAGTCCGGCGAAGACCGCGCCCTTCTCCTTCTCGGCCGGGGGGTCGGTCTTCTCGGTGTCGAAGCGGACGGCGATCGACGCGCCGAGTGCGGCGGCGGAGGCGGCCACGGTGGCGAGGAAGGGGACGGCGCGGCCGAGGCCGAGCAGGAGGCCGGCCAGTGGCGGGCCGGCCAGCGCGGCGCCGTTGACCCGCAGTTCGTCCTGGGAGAGGGCCTGGCGGAGTTGCTCGGGCGGGACGACGGCGCGCAGCGCGAGCATCCGGGAGGGGCCGCCGTAGGCCATGGTGGCGCCGATGACGGCGGCGGCGAGCAGGGTGTGCGGCACCGTGAGCCGGTGGGTGAGCAGGGCGACGGCGACGCTGAGTGCGACGATCAGGCGGGCGGTGTCGGCGGCGATCAGGACGCGTCGCCGGTCGTGGCGGTCGGCGACGGCGCCGCCGTGCAGGCCGAACAGGACGGAGGAGCCGAACTGGACGGCGCCGAACGCCCCGGCGAGGGTCGGCGAGTCGGTCATGGCGAGCAGCAGCAGCGGGTAGGCGGTGTCGGCGACGCAGGTGCCGAGCATGGCGGCGGCCGAGCCGGCCCACAGCGTCTGGAACCGGCGGTTGCGGCGCAGCGGTATCGCCGCGGGCACCGTCGTCGCCGGGTTGTCGGTCACCGTCATCACTCCACCCCGTTCACACCTTGGCAATCATTCACGTCTGCGTGAATGGTTGCACGGCCGCGAATGATTGCGCAAGGGCTGAACGGTGTGGCTGAATGGCCGGGTGGTCGATCAGATGAAGGAACGCGAGGTCAGCGACGTCGCGACGTTGAAGGCGCTGGCCGATCCGCTGCGGCTGGCCGTGCTCGGGGCGCTGATGAAGCGGGACCCGCAGCCGATGTCGGTGAAGGAGGTCGCGGCCGAGCTGGACGAGGCGCCGACCAAGCTGTACCGGCACGTCAAGCAGCTGGAGCAGGCCGGGCTGGTGTTCGTCGCGGAGACCCGGCTGGTGTCCGGGATCGTGGAGAGCCGCTACCGCTCGGCCCAGCACTCACTGCGGCTGTCGCCGCAGGTCTACACCGAGGGCGACGAGCCGCCGGCCGCGCTGGGCGCGATGCTGGCGGCGCTGGACCTGGTGCGGGCCGACTTCCGGCGCAACTTCCTGGCCGGCCGGATCGACCTGACCCCGGCCGCGCAGGGCAACCGGCTGCCGAGCAAGTTCGCGCACACCACGATGCGGCTCAGCCCGGAGCGGCTGCGGAAGCTGCGCGGGCGGCTGGACGAGGTGCTGGACGAGCTGTTCGCCGAGCCGGAGTCGACCGGCCCGGACGCCGTCGAGGTGACCCTGTTCGCGCTGATGTACGCGGTGCAGTCGGCCCCGGAGGAGTGACGGCCGCTCAGACGTAGCGTTCCAGGATGGAGGACTCGGCGAGCCGGGACAGGCCCTCGCGCACCGAGCGGGCCCGGGTCTCGCCGACGCCCTCCACGGTCTGCAGGTCGTCGATGGAGGCGGCCAGCAGCTTCTGCAGGCCGCCGAAGTGGTCGACCAGCCGCTCGATGACGGTGTTCGGCAGGCGCGGGACCTTGGCGAGCAGCCGGTAGCCGCGCGGGGAGACCGCGGAGTCCAGCGACTCGGGGGCGCCGGTGTAGCCGAGCGCCTTGGCGACCGTCTGCAGGTCGAGCAGCTCGGCGTGGGTGAGCGCCTCCAGGTCGTCCAGCACCTCGGCGACGGTGCGGCCCTTCTTGGCGGCCCGGTCCGGGAAGTAGTCGCGGACCACGAGCTCGCGCTCCGGCTCGACGCCGGCGATCAGCTCGTCCAGCTGGAGCGACAGCAGGCGGCCGTCGGTGCCGAGCTCCAGCACGTAGCCGGCGATCTCGCCGGCGATCAGCCGGACCATCTCCAGGCGCTGCACCACGGCGGAGACGTCCCGGACGGTGACCAGGTCCTCGATCTCCAGCGCGGACAGCGTGCCCGCGACCTCGTCGAGGCGCAGCTTGTAGCGCTCCAGGGTGGCCAGCGCCTGGTTGGCGCGGGACAGCACGGTGGTGGAGTCCTCCAGGACCCGGCGGGTGCCATTGACGTACATCGCGATCAGCCGCATCGAGTGCGAGACCGCGACCACCGGGAAGCCGGTCTGCCGGTTGACCCGCTCGGCGGTGCGGTGGCGGGTGCCGGTCTCGTCGGTGGGGATGTTGGCGTCCGGCATCAGGTGGACGCCGGCCCGCAGGATCTTGGTGATGTCCTTGTCGAGGATCACCGCGCCGTCCAGCTTGCACAGCTCGCGCAGCCGGGTGGCGGTGAACTCGACGTCCAGCACGAAACCGCCGGTGCACAGGGCGTCCACGCTCTTGTCGAAGCCGAGGACGATCAGACCGCCGGTGTTGGCCCGGAGCACCCGCTCCAACCCGTCGCGCAGCGCCGTACCCGGCGCGACCGCACTGAGGGAAGCCCGCAGCAGGGCCTCCTCGCGGGTGGACTTGTCCGCCCGGTCGATGGCTGCCACGTGACTCCTTGGGGCGACCCGGACCGTGTGGCGCGGCGCCCGACGGTCTGTCTGTTATTACTGCACTTGACGGCAGTGAGCAGGTGCAGTCTAACTGCGTACGGCAGCAACGGGACGAGGGTCAGGCCAGTTCGTCCGCGTCGAGCGGCTCCCAGCCGTCCATCAGCTCGTCCGGGTACGCCCGAACCGGGGCGGCGGCGTGCTCCCGCGCGGGGGCCCGGCCGGCCGGGACGCCCTGCGGCGCGGCGTCCTGACGGGCCTTCGAACGGGGGCGGCGGCCGGGGATCGCGCGCAGCGCCTCGCCGATGTCGGACACCTCGACGACCTTCATGCCGGGCGGCACCTTGCCCGGGTCCGGCGGCACCAGGGCGTGCGTGAAGCCGAGCCGGTGCGCCTCGGCGAGCCGCCGCTGCACGCCCGTCACCCGGCGCACCTCGCCGGCCAGGCCGACCTCGCCGATCGCGACCAGGTTGTTCGGCAGCGGCGTGTCGGTCGAGGAGGAGGCCACCGCGAGGGCGATCGCCAGGTCGGCCGAGGGCTCGGTGAGCTTCACGCCGCCGACGGTGGCGGTGTAGATGTCCTGCTTGCCGAGCTTCACGCCGCCGTGCCGCTCCACCACCGCCAGGATCATCGCGATCCGCGGCGACTCCAGGCCCGAGGTGGTGCGCCGGGGCGAGGGGATCTGCGAGTCGACCATCAGCGCCTGCACCTCGGCCACCAGCGGGCGCTTGCCCTCCAGGGTGACGGTCAGGCAGGTGCCGGCCACCGGCTTGTCACGGCGCGTCAGGAACAGGCCGGACGGGTCGGCGAGGCCGACGATGCCCTCGTCGTGCAGTTCGAAGCAGCCGACCTCGTCGGTCGCCCCGTAGCGGTTCTTCACGCCGCGGATCAGCCGCAGCCGGGCGTGCCGGTCGCCCTCGAAGGACAGCACCACGTCGACCAGGTGCTCCAGCAGGCGGGGGCCGGCGATCTGGCCGTCCTTGGTGACATGGCCGACCAGCAGCGTCGCCATGCCGCGCTCCTTGGACGCCCGGATCAGGGCGCCGGCCACCTCGCGGACCTGCGCGGGGCCGCCGGGCGCGCCGTCGAGCTCGGCGGAGGCGATGGTCTGCACCGAGTCCAGGATCAGCAGGCTCGGGTTGACCGCCTCGATGTGGCCGAGCACCGCGCCGAGGTCCTGCTCGGCGGCCAGGTAGAGGTGCTCGGAGAGCGCGTTGATCCGGTCGGCGCGCAGCCGGACCTGGCCGGCGGACTCCTCGCCGGTGACGTACAGGGTGCGGTGCCGGTCGGTGGCGGCCTTCGCCGCGACGTCCAGCAGCAGGGTGGACTTGCCGACGCCCGGCTCGCCCGCGAGCAGCACCACCGCGCCCGGGACCAGGCCGCCGCCGAGCACCCGGTCGAGCTCCGGCACGCCGGTGGAGCGGGCGGTCGCCACCTGGCCGTCCACCTGCGCGATCGGCTTGGCGGGCGAGGAGACCGGGCCCGCCGCCGTGGTGCGGATCGGCACCGCGCCGTACTCCTCGACCGTCCCCCACGCGTTGCACTCGGGGCAGCGGCCGACCCACTTGGGCACCTGGTTGCCGCACTCGGTGCAGCGGTACGCCGGGCGCGGCTTGGCGGTGGTCTTGGTACGGGCAGCCATGCGCGCCACGGTAGCGCCTCGCACCGACAGGGCCCGGCGGGCGGGCGTCAACGGCGCGGGTCAACGGCGGGCGTCAACGGCGGGCGTCAAGCAGGCGAACAAGGGAGCGGTGGTGTTACCCGAAAGAAGGACAAGCGGCGTAAACCTGCCGGGCGGAGGGTTTGGGCTGCCTACCGTCGACGACGTGACCACCGGCCAGCTCCACCCCGTCGAACCCTCCCCGGCCCTGCGGGCGTACGGCGCCTGCGTCGACGGGCTGTTCACCTACTGCCTGTCCGTGCTCTGCGACCACGACGCCGCCGCGACGGCCGTGCTGGAGGTCCGCGACCTGGCCCGGCGGCACGGCGGGCGGCTCACCGAGCCGGCGCTGCTGCGCGCCTGGCTGTACGCGCTGGCCCGGCACCGCTGCCTGGCCCGGCTGAACGGCGGCGGCGCGCCCGTCGGCCCGCCGCCGGGGGCGGAGGCGCTGTGCGAGCGGCGGCGCGAGCTCGCCTCGCTGGCCTGGCCGGAGGCGGCCGGCACCGACCCGGAGCAGCGCGAGGCGCTGGAGCTGGCGGTCCGGCACCGGCTGGAGACCGGCGAGGTCGCGGCGGTGCTCGGCCGCTCCGACGAGGACGCGGCCGCGCTGCTGGACGCCGCCGGCGCCGAGGTCGGCCGGACCAGGACGGCGCTGCTGGTGCTCGGCGTGGGCGCCTGCCCGCAGCTGGCACGGCTCGGCGGGGGCGGCGCGGAGTCCTGGCGGGGCTGGGTGCTCGGCGCGGCGCTGCGCCGCGAGCTGGTGCAGCACCTGGCGCAGTGCCCGACCTGCCGGGGCACGGCGGAGCGGGTGGCCGGGCAGCTCGGGCAGGGCCTGGCCGGGCTGCCGGGCCTGCCGCTGCTGACCGCCCCGGCCCGGCTGCGGCCGGCCCCGGCGGCGGCGGGCGGCACCGCGTTCCTGTCGGGCGCGGCGGCCGGCCGGCGGGCCGCGCGGGGGCCGGCGGGCGGTGAGCCGCAGTTCGACCGGCGCGGCTTCCCCCGGCACCGGGTGGTGCTGCCGGCCCGCGGCTCGGCGGTGCGCCAGCGGGTGGTGACCACGGGCGTGCTGGCGGCGGTGCTGGCCGCGCCCGTGGTGGCGCTGTGGAGCGCGCACCGCGACGGCGCTCCGGACGGGCCCGCGACGGCGGTTTCCTCCGTGCGGGTGGACGAGCCGCAGGAGCGACCGGCGGTGGCCGCTCCGCCCGCCGTGAGCTCCGTGCAGTTGGCGGGCGCGGTGGCCGCAGAAACGTCCCTGCCGACGGTTCGGGGCCAGGCGGTGGCGGTGCCCGGGCACGAGGCGCCCCCGCCGTCCGAACCCGCGCCGACCGGTGCGCCGTCCGCCACCCGGGAGCAGTTGACCGTGGAGGCCGGCGAGTACGGCAACCGCACGGTGCTCACCCTGACCAACTCCGGCGACCGGGCGCTGACCTGGCACGCCGTGCCGGACGTCGACTGGCTGCGGCTCAGCCGGGACTCCGGCACCCTGGCGCCGGGGCAGCGGATCACCGTCCTCGTCACGGTGGACGAGACCCGGGCCCCGCAGAGCCGGTGGACGGCGCACGTGGCGCTGCGGCCGTCCACCGCCGTGGTCACCCTGGAGGGCGGCACCGAGCACCGCGGGGTGCCGCGGCCGGGGCCGGTGCCCAGGCCTGTCACGACGCCGACGAGTGTGCCGGACGGCACGCCGTCTCCGAGTGGTTCGGGGAGCGCGTCGTCGTCGGAGCCTGCGGCTTCGCGGCCGTAACCGGGCAGGGACTGCGACAAGCGCGGGGCCCTCCGCGAGGTCGCGATCGAGTGCAAGTCGTTGTCCTGCCTCGCGATCTTGCGGACGTGTGCGTTCCCCCTCGCGCAGTTCCCCGCGCCCCTGTTTTCGCACCCTCCCACGCCCGCCCTGGTGGGGCTAGCGCGGCTGGATCGGGGGGAGGCGGTAGGTGCCGTCGAGGATGGCGTCCTGGGGCTGGTACATCCGCACCATCGGGCGGAAGCCGGAGGACGGGGTGGGCAGCCAGTTGGCGAACTCGTCGGGGTCGGTGGGCTGCCGGTGCTGGAGGTGGAGGGTCAGCGAGCCGTCGGGGGCGTACACCAGGCCGGGGGTGCGGTCGCCGACGGAGAACCGGTCGATGTCGTTGGGGACCAGCAGGTACTCGGGGGTGTCGTACATCGTCACGGACCAGAACGCGCCGACCGGCGGCGGCTGTTCGAAGCGCAGGGTGTAGGAGCGGGCGCCGTCCAGCGGGTGGCCGTCGGCGTCGTGGTAGGTGGTGGCGTAGGCGGCCTCGTAGGCGTGGTTGCCCCACAGGGCGGTGCGGGCGGCGACGGCGCGGGTGAGGTAGGTGGCGCGGCGGTCGGCGACCTTCCACTGCGGTTCGTCGCGGGTGCCGGGGCCGAGGTGGTCGAGGTTGTAGTCGAACAGGTGCAGGGTGACGGTCCATTCGCCGGTGGGTTCGGCGGTGCCGATGCTCGCGGCCTCCACCCGTTCGCGGCCCGCGGCCAGGCCCTTGGCGAGCGACTGCGTCCACTCCGTGGGGCCGTCGCGGTACGGGGAGCGGCCCCGGTCGAGCAGGCCGATCGGGGCGAAGCGGTGCTGGAACTCGACGTCGGCGGGGCCGGGCGGGAACGCCGACATCCACACCCGCAGACGTTCCAGGAACCGCAGTTCCTCGGGGACGTCGGCGGCGGGCGCGGGCAGTCCGGCGAGCCGGTGGCCCTTCTCGACCGGGGTGAGCGTCAACTGCTCCTGCAGCGCCCGCACTCGGGGCAGGTCGTCGGGTCCGGTGCAGGCGTGCCGGGCGGCGATCGCGGCGACCAGGGTCGGCGAGGTGATCACCGGCACGCCCTCGGGCGCGGTGCCGTGCCAGTGCGGCGGGGCGATCAGCCAGGTCTGTTCGGCGGTGCCGGTCGAACGGCGGCCCAGGTAGGCGAAGTTGTTGGTCCAGGCGTCGATGAACTGCAGCACGTAGTAGGCCCCGGCGGAGTCAGGGACGTGCAGCAGCAGCGGGCCGCCGGTCAGGTCGAGCGGGGCCACCGAGTACACGGTGTCGTTGTTGACCGACACGAAGTGCGAGCCGGGGGTGGCGAGTTCGGCCGCGTGGCCGAAGGTGTTCCACTCGGTCGGGCCGATCGAGCCGATGCCCCGCCGGTGGATGGTGTCCACCATGGTCAGGTCGGCGACCAGCGGGTAGCCGTACACGAAGGCCTCGGCGGCCAGCATCTCGGGCGTGGCGTCAACCATGGCGAACGTCCTTTTCTGCTCGGCGGGTTCAGCGGGGGGTGGGTGTCGGCAGCTGCCAACTACCGTCCAGCAGCTCGGGGTTCGGCCCGTAGGCGCGCACCACGACCTGGTAGGGGCCGGCCGGTGCAGGCAGCCAGTTCGCCAACTCGTCCGGGGCCGTGGGGCGTTGGTGCTGGAGGTAGAGGGTGAGCGAGCCGTCGGGGGCGTACGCCAGGCCGGGGGTGCGGTCGCCGATCGAGTAGCGGTCGATCTCGTTGGGCGCCAACCGGCGCTCCGGGAAGCGGTACATGGTCGCGGACCAGAAGTAGCGGGCCGGCGGGAGCCGCCCCGCTTCGAAGCGCAGGACGACGGGCAGCCGGCCGCCCGCCTCGGACTCCCAACCGCCGTACCAGGCCTCCTCGGCGGGCAGCCCGTACAGGCCGGTGAGCGCGCCGCACGCGCGGTCCAGGTGGCGGGTGCCGAGCTGCTCACGGGTGCCGAACAGGGCGCCTCCGGTGGACGTGTTCCGGGCGGCCGCGGCGAGCTGTCCGCGGCCGTCGCCGATGCCCGCGAGCATCGCCCCGCGCACCTCGGCGGGCAGTGCGGCAGGTTCGAAGTCGCCTGCGCCGACGCCGAGTTCGAGGAGGCGCTCGCGCAGTTCGGCGTCGGCGGGCAGCACCGGGAAGAAGCCGAGCAGGAAGTCCAGGAAGGTGAAGAACTCCAGCGAGCCGAGCACCTCCTCGCCGCGCCAGACCGGCCACACCGGCTCGGACGCCACCGGCCGCGGGGTGCCCAGGTGCTCGCTGAGCGGCTTGAGCCGGTACCCGTCCTGGACCTGCCGCAGCTCCGGCACGTCGGCCGGCCCGGCCAGGTAGGTCCGGGCGACGATGCCCACCAGGTTGGTGTCCGTCCGCACCACGCCGTCGAAGCCGTCCGGCGGGTTCGCCCGGTGGCCGGGGCCGGCGATCAGGTGGCGGCCGCCGCCGCTGCCGGTGGTCCGGGTGCCGAGGAAGCCCGCGTACGCGGTGTCCAGGTCGTGCACCGGCAGCACGTGGTACCGCTCGGTGGCGGGCGCCTCCAGCACCCACGGTTCGGCCCGCAGGTCGAGCCACGCCCAGGAGTACGGGGTGTCGTTGTTCGGCGTCACCACGTCCGTGTCGGCGGGGGTGAACGGGCGCGAGAAGTGCCGGAACACGCCGAAACCCCCGACGTACCGGGGGTCCGCGTCGTCGACGGCCTGCACGTACAGCGTCCCGTAGTTCGCCAGCACCGGGTAGCCCCAGATCCACGCCTGCGCCGCCGTCCGCCGGACCGCCGCCGGATCCACGCTGGCCGGGCCGCCCATGCCGTCCGCCCTTCTCCCCGGAACAACGGGATCATTGAGACATACCGGTACACCGGGGATGCTATGCGGCCGTGCGGCCGGCCGGGTGTCCCGACTCTCCGACACACCGTCAGCGGGCGCTCGGGCGCGGGTGCCGGCCGGTCTGCGGGCGGCGGAAACGCTCTGCCCTCAGCAGAGAACCGGGACGGGCGGGCGTGCGGCGGGCACGCTGCTCCCATGGAGATCCTTCTGCTCGGCGGTTCCAAGTTCCTCGGCCGCGCCTACGCCGCTCAGGCGCTGGCGCGCGGCCACCGCGTCACCACCTTCAACCGCGGGGTCAGCCGCGCCGACCTGCCCGGCGTCGAAGCCGTCCACGGCGACCGCACCTCGCTCGACGACCTGCACCGGCTCGTCGACGGCCGGCAGTGGGACGCGGTGATCGACACCTCCGGGCAGCAGCCGCACGACGTCGCCACCACCGCCCGCCTGCTGCGCGACCGGGCCGGCCACTGCGGCTTCGTCTCCTCCGTCCACGCCTTCGCCGACTGGCCCGCGCTGCCCGTGGACGCCGACTCCCCCACCCTCGACTGCGCCGGCGACGTCGGGCCCGACCAGCCCTTCGCCAACGCCCTCAAGGCCGGCTGCGAGCGCGCCCTCCTCGACAACTTCGGGCCCGCGGCGATCCTCAACTGCGGCCTGCTGATCGGCCCCCACGAGCCGATCGGCCGCCTCCCCTGGTGGCTCGACCGGATCGCCCGCGGCGGCCGGGTGCTCGCGCCCGGCGCCCCCGAGAACCCGCTCAGCCTGATCGACGCCCGCGACTTCGCCTCCTTCGGCCTCGACCTCGCGGAGCAAAGCGCGACCGGGCGCTTCGTCACCACCGCGCCGATCGGGTCGGCGACCATGGGGGAGTTCCTGGAAGCCTGCCGCACGGCGACGGGGTCGGACGCGGAGTTCGTCTGGACGCCGGACGAGACGCTGCTCGCCGCGGAGGTCGCGCCCTGGGTGGAACTGCCGCTCTGGGCCCCCGTCGCGGAGGGCTGGCACGGGACGTGGCGGGCCGATTCGTCGCCCGCGATCGCGGCGGGGCTGCGCATTCGGCCGCTGGTGGAGACGGTGCGCGACACGTGGGCGTGGCTGGAGGACGGCGGGCGGGCGGAGGTCGCCTACCGGCAGTTGGACACGCCGTTGGGGATTGCGGCGGAGAAGGAGAGCAGGCTGCTGGAAGGGTGACCGACCAGGGGCGCGAGGGAACTGCGCGACAAGCGCCAACGGGTCCGTGAGGGCGCGATCAATGGCAAGTCATTGCCCGCAGCGCGATCTTGCCGTGGGACGCCTTCCGCTGCGCGCAGTTCCCCGCGCCCCTGTCTTCGCGCTCACCTGCCTACCCCTGTCAGTAGCTGCGGCGCGTCACCAGTTCCGCCAGTGCGAGCAGCTCGTCGGTGCGGGACGGGTCCGGGACGGCCAGGGCGAGGTGGCTGATCGCGGTGGCCATGCGGTCGCAGCTCTCGGTCTGGGCCCAGGCGCGGCCGCCGGCGCGGTCGACGGCGGTGGCGGCGGTGGCGAGGTCGGCAGGGCTGAGCGGGCGGCCGGAGGCGTAGAGGGCGGCGAGGCGGGCGCCGTCGGGGGTGCCGGAGGAGAGGGCGTGGACGACCGGGAGGGACTTCTTGCGGGCGGCGAGATCCGCGCCGACGGGCTTGCCGGTGATCGCCGGGTCGCCCCAGATGCCGATCAGGTCGTCGATCAGCTGGAAGGCGAGTCCGATCTCGCGGCCGAAGGCGTCCATCGCGTCGGCGGTGGCGTCGTCCGCGCCGGCGTAGAGCGCGCCGAGGGCGCAGGCGCAGCCGAGGAGCGCGCCGGTCTTGCTCTCCGCCATGGCGAGGCATTCGGCGAGGGTGACGTCGGAGCGCTGTTCGAAGGAGCAGTCGGCCTGTTGTCCGGCGCAGAGTTCGACCACGCAGTCGGCGAGGCGGCGGACGGCGGCCGGGGCGGCGGGGTGGGGGTCTTCGGCGAGGATCCGCAGGGCGAGGGAGTGCAGGGCGTCGCCGGCCAGGATCGCGCCGGTGGTGCCGAACACCCGCCAGGCGGTGGGGCGGTGGCGGCGGGTGTGGTCGCGGTCGAGGACGTCGTCGTGCAGCAGGGTGAAGTTGTGCACGAGTTCGACGGCGGCGGCGGCGCGGACGGCGTCCTGCGGGCGGCCGCCGACGGCCTGGGTGGCGGCGAGCACCAGGGCGGGACGGATCGCCTTGCCGGCGCCGGCCGCGCTGGGGGTGCCGTCGGCCTCCAGCCAGCCGAGGTGGTAGCCGGCGATCTGCCGCATCGAGTCCGGGAGGGTGTCCACGGCGGCGCGCAGGGCCGGGTCGACGGTGGTGCGGGCGCGGCCGAGCAGGGCGTGGGCTTCGGCGGTGTCGCGGGCGCCCTCGCTGTGCTGTTCGCGTTCGAACACGGTGGTGGCCATGCTGAGTCCTCCCCCTGGGCCCGCCCCGGGTGCGGGGCGGGGCGGATCTCCGCGCCGGCCGAGTGCCGATGCGGGTGACGGGCGGGCCCGGGACGGCGGGCCCGCCCGGTGGTCAGTCGTGCCAGTTGGCGATGTCCACGTTCTCCAGCACGCCGATGGCGTCGGGGACGAGGATCGCGGCGGAGTAGTAGGCGCTGACCAGGTAGGAGATGACGGCCTTCTCGTCGATCCCCATGAAGCGGACGTTCAGCCCGGGCTCGACCTGGTCGGGAAGCGTGCCGGGGCGCAGGCCGATCACGCCCTGGTTGTCGTCGCCGACGCGCATCGCCAGGATCGAGGTGGAGCCGTTCACCACCGGGATCTTGTTGCAGCTGTAGATCGGGACGCCGCGCCAGGTGGGCACGGTCCTGCCGTCCACCTTGATCGTCTCGGGGTAGAGGCCGCGGCGGTTGCACTCGCGGCCGAAGGCGGCGATGGCCTGCGGGTGGGCGAGGTAGAACTTGGTGCTGCGGCGGCGGCAGAGCAGCTCGTCCATGTCGTCGGGGGTGGGCGGGCCGGAGTGGGTCTGGATCCGCTGGCTGTACTCGGCGTTGGCCAGCAGGCCGAACTCCGGGTTGTTGACCAGCTCGTGCTCCTGGCGTTCGCGCAGTGCCTCGACGGTCAGCCGGAGCTGGTGCTCGGTCTGGTTCATCGGCTTGTTGTAGAGGTCGGCGACCCGGGTGTGCACCCGCAGGACGGTCTGGGCGACGCTCAACTCGTATTCGCGCGGGGCCAGTTCGTAGTCGACGAAGGCGCCGGGCAGTTCGTGCTCGCCGTGGTGGCCGGCCGACATGCCGATCTCCGCCTCGCCCTTGCGGTTCTGCGGGAGTCGGGAGTCCGCGACGAAGGCGAGGATCTGGTCGCGCAGTGCCTCGGAGCGGTCCGCGATCTCCTGGAAGGCGGGCCAGGACAGCACCATCACGGTGCCGGCGGTGGCGGCCTTGACGCTGTAGGGCCAGCGGCGGTCCGCGACGGTGAGCGCCTCGTCGCCGATGTGGTCGCCGTCGGCGAAGGTGCCGAGCACGGTGGCGTCGCCGTAGGGGCCGGTGCCGACCTTGTCGACCTTGCCGTGCGCGACCAGGTAGACCTCGTCGATCTCGCGGCCCTGCTCGATCAACAACTCGCCTGCGGCGAAGTCCCGTTGGACGAAGCGGCCGGCCAGTTCGGTGAGCAGCTCGTCGTCCTCGAAGCCGCGCAGGACGGGGACCTCGCGCAGGGTGGGCGGCACCACGGAGACCTCGCGGCCGGTCTGCACGAAGCCGACCCGGCCGCGGCCCACCGCGTAGGAGAGGCGGCGGTTCACCCGGTAGGTGCCGCCGTCGACCTCGACCCAGGGCAGGGCGCGCAGCAGCCAGCGGTTGCTGATCTCCTGCATCTGCGGGGCGGACTTGGTGGTCGACGCGAGGTTCTTGGCCGCCGCCACCGAGAGGCTGCTCTGCGGCCTCGCCTGGGGAATTCCGGCGGTTGTTTCGGTCGTCATTTCCGAGAGCCTCGTGATCGCGTCGACGGCGGTTGGCGGCAACCATGCTGACGGGCGGTCAGGGCACTCGGCAATCACTCGTGCGGGTGATTCAGGTGTGCGGGGTGAATAGTGCGACCAGTGCACCGGGTCATCGCCGCCCGATCCGCGCGAGCCTTCCGGCGGCCGTCCGCGCGCCCCGCCGCACACCCGCGCGAGCCCCGGCCGGACCCCGGTTTCGAGGCGTCCGGGCAGCTCATCAGGCCGTTGTTCGAATCACTCCGGAACAGCGCTAAGGTGGCCCCCACACCGCGTGGTGAACGCCGCCGCAGCGCAGGCGAACCGGTCGGTGAACCCCCATTGGCACGCCCTTCTCCGGGGAGACCTTCCGTGACCGCGCCTGTCCGCGTCTGGCTGAACCGCACCTACGCCGAGAACGTCTTCTTCATCGAGCTGCTGCGGTCCGCGCCGCGCCCGGTGCACGTCCTGGCCACGCACGTCGACCCCGATTCGCCGGTGCTCGCCGCCGCCGACCTCGGGCTGCTGGAACCGGACCTTCGCTCCGCCGAGAGCTATGTGGAATTCGCGCTGGAATTCTGCGCCCGGCACCGGGTGGACGTGTTCCTGCCCCGGCTGCACCAATTGGCGATATCGCTGCGCCGCCGCGAGTTCGAGGCCCTCGGCACCACGCTGATCTGCCCGCCCGCGCCGGCGATCGCGCTGTTCGACAGCAAGGCGGAGGGATACCGCGCCCTCGACGCCGCCGGCCTGCCCACCCCGCTGTGGCGGCACGCCGACACCGCCGCCCAACTCCTGGTCGCCGTCGAGGAGATCGAGGCCACCGGCGCCACCGCCTGCCTGAAGCCGGCCGGCGGGGCCGGCGGCGAGGGCTTCCGGATCCTCACCCGCGAGCCGTTCAGCCTGCGCCGGCTCGCCGGGTATGTCGACGCCCGGGTCCAACTCGACCAGGTGGTGGCCGCGTTGAGGTCCTCCACCGCCCCCGCGGACCTGCTGGTGATGCCCTACCTGAGCGGCCCCGAGGTGTCGGTGGACTGCCTCGCCGACCAGGACGGCCGGGTGCTGGCCGCCGTCGGACGCACCAAGCAGGGCCGCCGCCGGGGCTTCACCGTCGACCCCCGCTACCTGGAGCCGGCCCGCCGCCTGGTCGAGCGGTTCGGCGTCGGGCACCTCTCCAACGTCCAGTTCCGGCACGAGGCGAGCGGGCGGCCGGTGGTCCTCGACATCAACACGCGCCCGTCCGGCGGCCTGCACCAACTCCGGCTCTGCGGGCTCAACCTGCCCGCCGCCGCGCTCGAACTCGCGCTCGGGGGACGGCCGGTGCTGCCCGCAGCGGACGAACTCGCGCTCGGCGACTACACCTTGGTGTCCGGCATCCAGGCCGTGCTGCCCCGCCGGGGCGCGGCGCCCGCGCTGGAGCGGCTCGACGGGGCGCTCGCCGGCTGAGCGGCGGCCCCGGGCCCGGTCGGCCCCGGGTTCAGTCCGCCGGCCCGGACCAGTCCAGGGTCGGCGGCAGGACGCCCTCCAGGGTGAGCAGCCACCGCTTCACCTCCACCCCGTGCCAGCCGCCGCCGAAGCCGCCCAGGCCGTCGGACGCCACCACCCGGTGGCACGGCACCAGCAGCGGCAGCGGATTGGCCCCCATCATCTGGCCGACCGTCCGGGCGGGTATGCCCGGCTCGGCCAGCTCCTCGAAGACTCCGCTGCGGGCGGCGAGCGCACCGTAGGTGATCGTCCGGCCGTAGCCGACCTCGGTCAACAGGCAGCGCAGGACCGCCAGTTGGGGGCCGGTCGCGAAGCGCCAGTCGATCGGGAGGTCCAACTCCCGGCGCTGCCCGGCGAAGTACTCGCCGACCCGGGCCTCGACCAGCGTGCGCTTGCGCGCGTCCTCGCACTCCGGGACGCCGACCGGGCGGCCGGCGAAGACCTCCGCCGCGAAGGTGGCCGCGGCGACGCCCTGCGAGGTCACCCCGAACTTCATCGGGCCGCTCGGCAGGGGCGTGGCCACGGTCACCCACGACAGGTCCATGCGTTCAACGTACCGGGCGGCGGGGGACGGGGGGCGGCGGTTGTCAGAGGTGGTCGCGCAGGTACTCCGAGAGGTTGTGGCACCAGGTGGCGAGTTCCGCGCGGTCCGGGGGGTCGCCGCCGGAGAGGGCGGCGGTGGCGGCGGCGGGGAGCTGGCCGGTCGCGGCGAGGCGGGAGAGGCCGGACAGCACGGCGCTGAGGCGCTCGGCGTCGTCGTGGCTGAGCATCACGAGCGCGTCGGTGTGGCTGATGGTCATGGAACCGGGCATCGCGTTCTCCTCGGGTCGTCCCCCGGGTGGCTGCCCCCTCGGTCCACGGTACGACCGGCGCGGCGGGGCCGCGCGCACGGTGCTCGCCCGTTCGGCGCGCTCGGATGGCCGGGGTCGGCGGGCCGCTGGACGGTCGGAGCAGGATCGTCCGGGCGGCAGGGAGCGCAGATGGCTGAGCAGGCGGCGGAGCCCGGGATCCGCGCGTTGCTGCGCAGTCCGGGCTACGGCCGGCTGCTGCTGGTGTCCGCGCTGGTGGGTGTGCCGGTCTCGTTGGCGGCGTTCGGCTTCGTCGGCCTGGAGCACGAGCTGCAGCACTGGGTGTGGGAGTCGGCGCCCGAGGCGCTGGGGTACGGGCGGGCGCCGTGGTGGTGGCCGGTTCCCGCCCTGGCGTTGGCGGGTCTGCTGCTGGCGCCGATCGTGACGCGGCTGCCGGGGCGGGGCGGGCACGTGCCGGTGCACGGGCTGGGCGGGCCGCCGACGCTGCCGGTGGAGGTGCCGTCGGTGGTGCTGGCCGCGCTGGCGTCGCTGCCGCTGGGCGCGGTGCTGGGCCCGGAGGCGCCGTTGATGGCGGTGGGCAGCGGGTTGGCGCTGCTGGCGGCGGGGCGGGCCCGGCGGGCGGCGGGCGGGCCGGCGGTGCCGCTGCTGGGTGCGGCCGGGTCGACGGCGGCGATCTCGACGATCTTCGGGAGTCCGCTGGTGGCGGCGGTGATGATGATCGAGGCGGCGGGTCTGGGCGGTCCGCAGCTGACCCTGCTGCTGCTGCCGTGCCTGCTCTCCTCGGGGGTGGGGGCGCTGGTGTTCACCGGGTTCGGGCACTGGACGGGGCTGACCATCGGGGCGTTGGGCCTGCCGGTGGTGCCGAGGGCGGCGCTGCCGGACGCGGGGGACTTCCTGTGGGGCGTGCCGCTGGCGGTGGTGATCGCGGTGGTGATGGTCGCGGGCCAGACGCTGGGCCACCGGTTCGCGGGCTTCACGGCGCAGCGGACGGGGGTGCGGACGGTGCTGTGCGCGCTGCTGGTGGGGCTGTGCCTGACGGGATACGCGCTGGCGACGGGCCGGTCGCCGCAGGAGGCGGCGTTGTCGGGGCAGGCGACGCTGGGGCAGTTGGCGGCGGATCCGCAGGCGTGGTCGGTGGGGGCGTTGTTGGCGCTGGTGGTGTTCAAGGGGCTGGGTTGGGGGGTGGCGTTGGGGTCGTTGCGGGGTGGGCCGATCTTTCCGGCGGTGCTGGTGGGGGCGGCGTTGGGGGTGGCGGCGGGCGGGCTGCCGGGGTTGGGGGTGGCGGCGGGTCTGGCGGCGGGGTTGGCGGCGAGCAGTGCGGCGGTGACGCGGTTGCCGGTGACGAGCACGGTGCTGGCGGCGGCGCTGCTGGGTGACCAGGCGGCGGATTCGCTGCCGCTGGTGATCGTCTGCGCGGTGGTGGCGTTCCTGACCGCGACGTTCGTGCACCGGGTGGCGGAGGGCGGGCCGCCGACGGCGCCCTGACCGGTTCTCGGCCGCGGGGCGGCAAAGTTTGAGTCAAAACGGTGAACGCCCCGCGAACCGGTCGTGGACTCCTGTCGCACAGGCCCCACCCATCTCCCTCCCACCACCTGGGAGCAGGAGCGTTCGTCGTTTTCGCTGCTGAAACCTGACGGTCGCCGGCCGATCGGAAATGGACACTCCCCGGCCTGGTCCGGTCAACTCCGAAAGGCCCTGCGACAGGCGCGGATCCGCAGGTGGCGCGGGTTGCGGGCGCGGCGGGCCGGCGAGCGGCGGGCGGCTGCCGCCAGGTTGGCCAGGACAGCCCTCACCACATGGTGGGAAGCCGAGAAAAAGTTGGCCTCGCCGCCGGAAGCGAACCCCCGTTCACAGCCGGCGTCACGGCCGGGACTCCGTTCCGGCCGGACCGACGAGCCCTCTGGAGGGGACCATGCGTAACGACATCCTCGTGCAGCAGGACACCGACCTCGACCTCGACCTGCGCATCGCGGAGGTCGCCGAGGAGACCCAGGCCTTCGGCCAGGGCACGTACACCTCCCCGAGCAGCTACGCGATCGGCACCCGCTGCCCGATCTGCTGCTGACGTCACGTCGGTGGAGCATCTGCGCGGGGCGGGCTGCGGCCGCCCCGCGCTTCTTCGTCCCCCGCAGTTTCCCGCCGTCTCCGACCTTGAGGGGCACCACGAACGTGCGAGCAGAGCAGGACCTGTTCGAGATCCGCGAGCCGGTACTGGTGCGGATGGCCAGCACGCCCCGGACGGGCGCCGAGACCCGGATCGACCCGGACGACCCGGTCCCGGGGGTACGCCGGCTGGCCGCGAACCCGCTGCTGCGGCAGGCCGTCGAGGTGGCCAGCGGCAGCCTCGCACTCAGCCTGCAACGCCTCGGCGAGCCCGACGGCGCGGCCGCGCTCGGCCGCAAGCGGACGGTCAGCGCCGCCCGCACCCTGACCCGCTACGCCCGCCGCTCGGGCGGCCGGCCGACGCCGTTCGGCCTGTTCGCGGGGGTCGGCCGGGCGTCGTTCGGGGCGGCCGCGAAGTCCTCGCCCGCCGGGGCCGGGCAGGTCCGGGTGCGGCTGGACGGCGGCTGGCTGCACCGGCGGGTGCTGGCCTGGCTGGCTGTGCCGGAGGTCCGCCGCCGGGTCGAGGTGGTGCTGGACGACCTGTCCGTGCTGCGCGACGGCCGGCTGCTGCGGCACACCGGCGAGCGCGAGGTCTCGGTGCGCGACAACGCGCTGGTCGCCCGGGTGCGCGAGCTGGCGGCCCGGCCGGTCGGCTACGCCGCGCTGCTGGCCGACCTGGCGGAGCGCTTCCCGCAACTGTCGGAGGAACGGATCGACACGGTGCTGGCCGGGCTCGTCCAGCACGGCTTCCTGCTGACCTCGCTGACCCCGCACCGGATCGACGACGCGCTGCTGAGCCGGATCGAGTCCGCCGTGGACGGGGCGGTGCCCGGCGCCGCCGAGGGCCTGCGGGCGGTGCGCGCCGCCGCGGCCGCCCACGAACTCGACCGCCCCGGCGAGGGGTTGGAGTCCTGGCGGGCCCTGCTGCGGGAGGTCCGGGCGCTGGACCCGGACGACCGGGCCGGGGAGCGGCCGCCCGTCCAGGTCGATCTGCGGATGCCCGCCGACCTGGTGCTGCCGGAGGCGGTCGCCGAGGAGGTGCGGCGGTACGCGGCGGCGATCTGGGCGATCACGCCCGAGTGGACCACGCTGGAGCACCTGCGCGACTACCGGGAGCGGTTCGTCGAGCACTACGGCACCGCGAGCGCCGTCCCGCTGGGCGACCTGGTCGACCCGCAGCGCGGCCTGGGCCTGCCCGCCGAGTACGGCGGCGCGCTGCCCGCGCACTCCCGCTCCGGGCCCGGCGACGACGCCGACCGCCCGCGCCGCAACGCCGTCGCCGAACTCGTCCAGCAGGCCGTCATGTCCGGCCGCGACCTCGAACTGGACGACGCCGACATCGCCCGGCTCGCCGACGCCGCCGGCCACGCCCCGGGCAGCAGCCGGCCGCCGCGCACCCTGGAACTCTGCTTCCAACTGCTCGCCGACTCCGCCGACGCCCTCGACCGCGGCGAGTTCCTGCTGCTCGGCAGCCCGCACATCGGCTCCTGGACGGCCGGCGCCACCGCCGGCCGGTTCGCCGACCTGGCGGGGCTGACCGACGGCCTCGCCGCGCTCGCCGCCGGGCCCGCCGAGGACGACGTCCTGCCCGTCCAGGTCGAACTGGCGCCGCGCGACCCGCGCTCGCTGAACATCGTCCAGGTGCCGCCGCTGCTGCCGGACCGCCTGCCGATCGGGGTGCCCGCCGACCGCGACGACCCGCACTGCCTGGACTGGCGCACCCTGCTGGTCGCCGCCGGCGAGGGCGGACTGCGCCTGCTGCACCCGGAGACCGGCCGCCAGGTCGTCCCGGTCTTCCCGCACATGCTCGCCCTGGACGCGCAGGCCCCGCCGGTCGCCCGCTTCCTGTCCGAGCTGTCCGCCGCCCGCCCCCGGGTGTGGTCCGGCTGGGACTGGGCGGGCCTGGACACCCTGCCCTACCTGCCCGCCGTCCGCTACGGCCGTGTCCTGACCACCCCGCGCCGCTGGCTGCCCGGCCGCCGCCTGCGCGACGCCGCCCGCACCCCCGGGCCCGCCGCCTGGGCCGAGGGCCTGCGCGAATGGCGCGAACGCTACCGGGTGCCCGACCGGCTGCTGATCGCCAGCAACGACCGGATGTTCCCGATCGACCTGCGGGAGAGCTGGGACGCGGAACTGCTGCGCGCCGAACTCACCGCCCCCGAACCGAGGTTCCAGCTCTTCCAGGACCTCACCGCGGACGGCGCCGGGCTCGGCTGGAACCACGGCCACAGCACCGAGATCGTCGTCCCGCTGTTCCGCGCCCCGGCCCCGCAGCCCGCCGACGCGCGGCCGCCGCTCGCCAAATCGGCGCTGCGCCTCACCCCGACCGCCGTCCACCTGCCCGGCGAGGACTGGCTGTTCGCCAAGCTGTACGCCGACCCGTCCACGCACGAGACGCTGCTCGCCGACCACCTGCCCGCGCTGCTCGCCGACCTCGGCGAGGACATCGACCGCTGGTTCTTCCTGCGCTACCGCGACCCCGAACCGCACCTGCGGCTGCGCCTGCACGGCGACCCCGCCACGCTGACCGGCCGCGTGCTGCCCACGCTGTCCCGGCACGTCCGGCAGCTGATCGGGCGCGGCGCGGTGCGCACCATGGCGCTGGACGTGTACCGGCCGGAGACCGACCGCTACCTCGGGCCGGATGCCCAACAGGCCGCCGAGGAACTGTTCCTGACGGACAGTCAGTCCGCCGTGGTGCAGCTGCAGGCCCGCCGGCGCGGGGCGGCCGCCGTGCCGGACGAGGTGCTGGCCGCCGTCGGCCACGCCGTGCTGCTGGACTCGCTCGGCGACTGGGACTGGGCCGGCTGGGCCGACCACCTGTTCGACAAGAGCCCCGACCACCAGGTCTACCAGCGCCACCGCGCCCTGACCGACCGGCTGATCCGCCCCGGCGACGCCGCCCGGCACGCCGCCGAACTGCTGGGCGTCCCCGCGCTGGACACGCTCTGGACGGACTCCCCCGCGCCGCGCGCCTTCGGCCGGCTGCTGCTGGCCGCCCCGGAGGCCGACCGGGACGAGGCCCTGATGTCGCTGCTGCACATGCGCCACAACCGCCTGTTCGGCATCGACCCGGCCGCCGAGGCCCGCGGCTACGCGGTCCTGCGCGGCGCGGCCCGCACCCTCCTGGGCCGCCGCGCCCACTCCGGCGGGACCCGGTGACCGCACACCGGCCGGGCCCCGCCGGGACCGGGGGACGGCAGTGGCCTGCGGCCGGGCGGTGGGACGCCGACACGCCGGAGTCGACAGCACCCCACCGGCTGCCCGAACCCGGCCACGCCGAGACCGGGGCGGCGGGCCGGCGAACCCCCGTGACTCCGCCTGCCGAAACCCGGAACGCGCTCGCTCCGACGCCGGCTCACCGACTCACCGCTCCTGGCGCGGCCCACGCCGGGGCCGAAGGCCGGCGACGGCGCTCGGCTCCGCGCACCGCCACGCCCGCCGACGCAACCGGCCGAGCAGCCATCCGGCGCCCACACCCTGCCGAGCCGCCGAACCCGGGCGGGCCGTCCGCGCGGCGGCGGTCGTTCGCCCCGGCCGTGCGTTCTCTCTCCGTTCCCGTTCCTTTCACCACCCGGAGCCCGCTATGACCGTGACCGATCCCCCCGCGACGTCGACGCGCCGGGCCGAGCTGCGCGAGGCGGCCGGGGCGGTGTCCGACCGGATCCTCGACAGGCTGGCCGATCCGGCCGCCGTGATGGCCGCCACCCGGATCCCGGCCGAGGCGGCCGACGACGGGGTGGCGGAGGGGGTGTGGGCCGAGTTGACGCTCGGCAGCGGCAGTCCGGGCCTGGCGCTGGCGTTCAGCGGCGGCGCCCGGCCGGGCACCGACCGGGTGGCGCGGGCCCACGGCTGGCTGGCCGTCGGCACCCGGGCCGCCGCCGACGGCGACACCACGCCCAGCGGGATCTTCAAGGGCCCCGGGGCGCTGGCCTTCGCCGTGCTGGTCGCCAACCGCGCCACCGGCGGCTACGGCAGCGCGCTGCAGCGGCTGGACGCCTACCAGCGGCAGCTGGTGCGCACCGCGCTGCCCGCCGTGCCGGACGGGCCGCTGCCCACCATCGGCCACTACGAGGTGGTGCGCGGAATGACCGGCGTCGGCCGGTACCTGCTGGCCCGCGCCGAGACCTGCGGCGAGGAGCTGGAGCGCGTCCTCGGCTACCTGATCGAGCTGTCGCTCGGCGAGGTCGAGCACCGCGGTGTGCGCGTCCCGCGCTGGTGGGCGCTGGACGCGCCGCGGATCGGCCAGGAGCACCTGTTCGCCGACGGGCACCTCAACCTGGGCCTGTCGCACGGCGTCCCCGGCCCGCTGATGTTGCTCGCCCTGGCCTGGCGGGACGGCGTCCGGCTCCCCGGGCAGCTGGAGGCGATGGAGAGCGCCGCCGCCCTGCTGCTGCACTGGGCGGTGCGCGACGAGCACGGACCGTACTGGCCGGCTCACCTGAACCTCGACCAGTACCTGGCCGGCCCCGACTCCTATGCGAAACCGGCGAGTTGGCCGTCCTGGTGCTACGGCGCGCCCGGCGTCACCCGCGCCCTGCAGGTGGCGGGCGCGGTGCTCGACCGGCCGGAGTGGACGGCGGTGGCCCGCGACTCGGTGGAGCGGCTGCTGACCAGGCCGCTCGACGACTGGGGCATGACGGACCACGCGCTGTGCCACGGCTGGGCCGGCGCGCTGCACCAACTCGGCCGCCTGAACGAGCATTTCGGCGACCCGCGGATCGAGGACCGGCGCGACCTGGTCGCCGCCCGGCTGATCGACGCCTTCGACCCGGACGCCCCGTTCGGCCTGCGCTTCTCGATGACTGTCAAGCCGTTCGCCTCCGACGTCTCCGGCTACCTGGACGGCGCCGCCGGCGCCGCGCTCGCCCTGGACTCGTACGCCTCCGGCGGCACCCCGCACGACTGGGACATGCCGCTGCTGCTGTCCTGACCCTCCCGGCAACGGGGCCGGCCCCCGGCCGTGGCGGGTGCCACGGCCGGGGGCCGGCGGGTTGTGGGGGTGTCAGGCGTTGGGCAGGGCGGCGGTCAGCGCGGTCGGGACGCGGACCACGTCGAGGAACGAGTAGCCGTTGGTCCCGAACTCGCTGGTGGCCATCGGGCGCTTGTGGCCGTTGTTGACGACCATCCAGACGGTGGTGCTGTCGGGCGACAGCAGCATGGTGCCGTCGGCCGGGGCGCTCTTGGCGGCGGCGGTCGCCTCCCAGGCGCCGGGGACGCCGCGCAGCGGCTGCTGGTCGTAGCCGAGCGCGGTGAAGTCGGCGGCGGAGAGCGCGACGGCCTTGCCGCCGGCCATCACGTAGCGGGTGGCCTCCTGTCCGGTGGCGTTGGTGATCACGGTGCCGTTGGCGAGCGGCTTGGCGGCGATCTCGGCCAGCCAGGTCTCCGGGGCGCCGGTGGTCGCACCGGCCCGCCAGACGTCGTTGTACTCGGGGAGGGTCAGCGGCAGGGCGGAGCCGTTGGCCGTGACGTACACCGTCGGGTCGGAGCCCGTCTCGCTCTTCAGCAGCACGGCGTCGGCGGGCTTGGCGGCGGCCGCCCGGGCGAGCCAGGAGCCGGGGACGCCCATCAGCGGGCGGTCGTTGTAGCCGTCGGCCGTCCACTCGCCGGCCGAGATGTGGGCGGCCGCGCCGGCCACCATCACGTAGCGGCCGTTGTCGGTGCCGTTCTGGTTCATCACCACGGTGCCGTTGGGCACCGGCCGGGCCGCGGCCTCCTTCAGCCAGGCGGCCGGGACGCCCACCCAGCGGCGGGTGCTGTAGCCGTCGTTGGCCCACTCGGTGCCGGAGATCGGCAGCGCGGCGCCGCCGACCATCACGTAGCGGCTCGGGTCGGTCCCCGCCTGGTCCTGCACGACCACGCCGCTGCCCAGGGTGCGCTGGACGGCGTCGTTCAGCCAGGAGGTGGGGACGCCCATCTGCGGCTTGGTGCTGTAGCCGCCGGAGATCCAGTCGTCGCCGCCGATGTGCAGGGCGACGCCGTCCACCACCACGTAGCGGCCGTTGCCGCCGGCCTGGTCCATCACGACGGTTCCGTTCGGCGGGACGGCGGGCAGCGCGTTGAACGCGCCGTCGTCGACGGTGACGATGTGGCTGAGGTCGTAGTGGTCGGCGTCCACGTCGGAGCCCTGGATGGCCAGGCCGGCGCCGCCGACGATGACCTTGACGGTCGGGCCGGAGCCCTTCACCAGGGTGCCGGCCGGCAGGCTGGACGGGTTGCCGCTGTTGCCGGGGAACACCGGGGAGATGAAGCCGCTGATCCGCTGGCCGGCGACGCTGGTGCCGATCGCCGCGTTGCTGATGGTGTAGGTGGAGACGATGCCGTCGGAGTACTGGGCGTGGTTCTGGTTGCCGCCGACTATGGTGATCGAGCTTCCGTTGACGGCCGTCACCAGGTTGACGTGCGCGGCCCAGTCGGTGGCGGAGCTGTAGTCGTAGACGATCGCGTCGCCCACCTGTGGGGTTCGGTGCAGGGTGCCGTGTCGGACGCCGTAGTCGTAGAAGCTGGCGGCGGCGGCGGACAGCTCGTTGGTGTAGGAGACGCCGTTGCGACCCCAGACCCAGCCCGCGAAGTCGGCGCACCAGGCCTCGCGTTCGTGGCCCGCTCCGTCGCAGGAGTTGCCGCCGCCGTTGCCGGGGATGTACCCGCCGCCGTTGTTGCCGCACGGGCCGTGGCCGATCTGGCTGTTCGCGGTGGAGACGATGCCGGCCGTGTCGGCCTGCGCGAGGCCGGCCCCGAGGGTGGTGACGGCGCCCGCCGCGACCATGGCGGCCAGGCCGGTCTTGCAGAACTTGTCGGTGATTCCCATGATGTGGAACTCCTTGGATGATGGACGCCCCCGGAGAGGCGGTCCGAACCGGTGGAACAGGTCTGGGGGCGGGCCGGACGGTCGCCCGGCCCGTCGAGGTGGATCAGAGGGTGGTGGCGAGCACCTGCGTGGAGCCGTCGGGCAGGGCGGCGAGCGCCACCCGCTGGGCCATGAAGCACGGTTCGCCGTCGTGGCCCGGCGTCAGCTGGAAGGGCGTCCAGCTGCCGTTGGTGAGCCGGTCCCGGGAGTACGCCCGGTTGTCGTCGCCGATCGCCAGGACCTGGGACGTCCCGTTCGGCAGGCCCGCGATGGCCACTCCGAAGGCGTGCATGTTCGCCGTCCCGATGCCGTCCAGCGGCGCAAAACCGGCCCAACTGGCGCTGGTAAGGCGGGTGTTGTGGTAGACGTTGCCGTCGCTGCCGATCACCGCCACCTGCGAGGTGCCGTCCGGCATGCCGGCGATGGCCACCTTGCTCGCCTGCATGGTCGGGGTGCCGACGCCGTTGAGCGGCGCGAAGCCCGTCCAACTCCCGCTCGTCAGACGGGTCTCGTGGTAGACGTTGCCGTCCGCGCCGACCACCGCCACCTGCGCGGTGCCGTCGGGCATCCCGGCGATCGCCACCTCGCGGGCCTGCATGGTCGGGACGCCGACGCCGTTGAGCGGCGCGAAGCCGGTCCAACTCCCGTTCGTCAGACGGATCTGGTGGTAGACGTTGCCGTCCGCGCCGATCGCCACCACCTGCGAGGTGCCGTCCGGCATCCCGGCGATGGCCGCCTTGCTCGCCTGCATGGTCGGGGTGCCGACGCCGTTGAGCGGCGCGAAGCCGGTCCAGCTCCGGTTCGTCAGGCGGATCTCGTGGTAGACGTTGCCGTCGGTGCCGATGCCCACCACCTGCGCGGTGCCGTCGGGCATCCCGGTGATGGCCGCCTCGCGGGCCTGCATGGTCGGGGTGCCGACGCCGTTCAGCGGCGCGAAGCCGTCCCAACTCCCGTTCGCCGCACGGATGTCGTGGAACAACTGGCCGGCCGGGACGACCGGGTCCTGGGCCACCTGGACGTCCAGGTAGTCGCCGTCGATCTGCAGCGAGTAGCCGCCGTAGCTCTCGGTGACGTTGCCCGAGTACTGGTGCACCCGCTGGTGGCCGGACCAGTACGAGGCGGGCAGCGCCGGGTCGTCGGTGTCGGCGGGCCGCCCCCAGCGGGCGAAGAACACCACGTCGGGCATCGTCCAGGAGGAGGCGTGGTTGGCCAGGTCGGCGATGCCGCTGTCGGAGCTGCTGTAGATGGCGGAGCGGTAGCCGCGGGCGTGCAGCCGCTCGGTCCAGGCCGACTCGAAGGCCAGCACCTTGCTGCTGTAGGTCGAGGAGTAGGCCTCCATGTCGTAGTAGAGGACGCTGCCCGGGCTCAGCCCGAGGGCGGACGCGTTGTTGATCGCGTCGTCGGCGGCGGCCGCGCCCTGGGCGGCCGGGGAGGTGATGTCGCCGGCCTGCGGGCCGACGTACAGCGGCATGAAGTGCCAGCCCGCGGCGGCCTGTTGGCTCACCCAGCCGGCGGTCAGGTTGGGCTGGGCGCAGGCCCGCTTGGCGCCGCCGATGTAGATGCCGACGGCGCGGTACGGCGAGTTGGCCATCCAGGCCGACATCAGGGAGCTGCTGGGGGCGGCGCAGGCGTCGAAGCCCTTGCCGGTCCAGTTGGTGGCGGTCGCGGGGACGGCCGAGGCCGTGAGCGCCCGGGCGCCGGGGGTGGTCCGGGCGGGTGCCGTGTCGGGGATCGCGGTGCCCTTCAGGATGCCGGTGACCAGCGCCCGGTCGGTGTCGTAGCCGGCGGTGATCCGCACCGTCCCGTCGGCGGCGTCGATCTGCCGGCCGGTGTCGTTGACGGTGGTGCCGACCGGTTCGCCGTCGGCGGGCTGCACCAGCAGCGCCTCGGTGCGGCCGACCAGGTGGGTCGGGCAGTTCTGGTCGGTGCCGGGCGTGCCGAGGTACAGGGCGTGCTGGTCGAAGCGGATGCAGGTGTCGGGGGCGGCGGACAGGTCGATCACCGGCCAGTCGGCGGGGACGGTGAACGTCCGGCCCAGGTAGTCGACGTCCTTGGTGGCGGCCTTGCTCCCGCCCGCCGCGAACGCGGGGGCGGCGGAGAGGACGGTGGCGGCGAGGGACGCGGTGGCGACGGCGGTGGCCAGGGCCCGGCGGTGCGGCTTCACGGGGACAGCTCCTTCTCGATTTCGGCGTGGCGGTGCCGACCCGCCGACGGCGTGAACTGCCGTGCGGGTGCTGATCGGTATGGGCTACGGGTGGGTGGTGGAGGGGGAGGGGGCGGCGGTCAGTGCGCCGCGCGGACCGGCTTGAAGTCGCCGTGGCCGGCGAAGTACGGGTAGGGGATGGTGCGGTGCTGCACACCGGCCGAGGTGAACTCGTAGCCCAGGTAGGAGGTGTGCGCGTCGTCCGCCCAGTGGTCGAAGACCACCGCGTGGCCGAAGCCCGACGGGTTCACCAGGCCGTCGCCGGGGGCGAGTTCGTCACGGCTCGCGAGCGGCGCCACCGATCCGGTGGAGAGCAGCTCGGCCGGTTCCATCGACTCGGTCAGACGCCAGGCCATCGCCGCGTAGCCGCCCGCGTCGGTCCGGTACCCGCCGAAGCTGCCCGTCGGGGAGCAGGCGAGGCCCGCGTCGACCCAGCCCTGCGCCCGCACCAGCGGGTCGGACGACTCCGGGGCGAAGTTCCCGAACACTCCGATCCGCGGCATCGCGCCGGACGGGTGGCAGCTGTCGTTGCTGTCGGCGTGGGCCGGGGTCGCGGCCAGCAGGACCGCCGACACCCCCGCGGTGAGCAGCGCGGCAACGGTACGGCGGGCAGTGAGCGAACGACGCATGGCAATCTCCCTGGCTCTTCCGGTCGGCCGGCCGCCCCCCGATGAGGCAAAGCCGCTCATTCCTGACTTTCCGTCAGCTGGCTTCACCTGCCGACATGAAAGAGCTTGGGCCACACGCATAATCCGCCGATAACATCGACCTAACGCGTCCCAGGGGGCCGTTGCAGGTGCGACCGACACGGGGGTTACGGCCATGCGGTTCGGATTGCTCGGCAGTCTCCAGGCCCATGACGGCGTTCGGGACTGCCCCGTGCGCGGCCCCAAGGCTCGCACCCTGCTGGCGGTGCTGCTGATCCACGCCAACCAGCCGGTCTCGTTGGACCGGCTGATCGACGCGCTGTGGGGCGAGGAGGCCCCCAGCACCGCCGAGGCCTCGCTGCGCAACCTGGTCGCCCGGCTGCGCAGGTCGCTCGGCGACGAGAGCGGCGAGCGGCTGCGCGCCGCCCCCTCCGGGTACCGACTCCTGGTCGCCGACGAGGAGTTGGACAGTCGCCGGTTCGAGCTGGCGGTCCAGCGGGCCCGCGCCGCGCACGAGGCCGCCGACTGGCCCCGGGTGCTCGCCGAGACCGCCGCCGCCCTGGAGCTGTGGCGCGGCGAACCGCTCGCCGACCTGCCGGACGGCGCCGACCTCCAGGCCCGCCGCGACCAGTGGCGGGAACACCGGCTGCAGGCCCTGGAGTGGCGCTTCGACGCGGAACTGCGGCAGGGCCGCCCGCACGGACTGGTCGCCGAACTCACCCGCCTGGCCGGCGAACACCCCTTGCGCGAGGCCTTCCACGGGCAGCTGATGCTCGCCCTGCACGGCTCCGGGCAGCGCGCCCAGGCCCTCACCGTCCACCAGCGGCTGCGCCGCGCCCTGGTCGACGAGCTCGGCATCGAACCGGGGCCCGCCGTGCGTGCCGTGCACGCCCGGATTCTCGCCGACCAGCCCGAACCCGCCCCCGCGCCCCGGGCCGCCCGTCCGATCCCCGCCCAACTCCCCACCGCGCCCGCGCACTTCGTCGGGCGCGCCGAACAGCTCGACACCCTGCGGCGGGCCCTGCTGGCCGGCACCGACCGCCCCGGCCTGGCCGTGCTCAGCGGCATGGCCGGCGTCGGCAAGTCCGCGCTCGCCGTGCACTGCGCCGACACGCTGCGCGGCCGCTTCCCGGACGGCCAGCTCTTCCTCAACCTGCGCGGCGCGACCGCCGGCCTGACCCCGCTCGGCCCGCACCAGGCCCTCACCGCCCTGCTGCGCGGCGTCGGCACCAACCCCGCCGACGTCCCCGACGGGGTCGACGACGCCGCCGCCCTGCTGCGCAGCACCCTGAGCGGCACCCGCACGCTGCTGCTGCTGGACGACGCCGCCGACC
The DNA here is from genome assembly GCF_053602195.1 of Kitasatospora sp. NPDC004531. Classification (NCBI taxonomy): domain Bacteria; kingdom Bacillati; phylum Actinomycetota; class Actinomycetes; order Kitasatosporales; family Streptomycetaceae; genus Kitasatospora; species Kitasatospora sp. NPDC004531. Next base: position 45,639 of record NZ_JBSGDD010000028.1, read on the forward strand.
TCGCCCAGATCCGCCCGCTGCTGCCGTCCGGCCCCGGCTGCGGCGTGCTGGTCACCAGCCGGACGCCGATGCTGGCCCTGGACGGCGCGGTCCACCTCCGCCTGGGCACCCTGACCACCGACGAGTCCATCGCGCTGGTCGAACTCGCCGCCGGCCGGGCCGGCAGCGGGCTCCGGCTGGCCGGCATCGAACACACCCATCTGGCCCGGCTGGTGGAGCTGTGCGGCCGGCTCCCGCTCGCCCTGCGGATCGTCGCCGCCCGGCTGGCCGCCCGCACCGCCCCGTCCGTCCGCAACCTGGTGGGCCGCCTGGAGGACGACGAGGACCGCCTCGACGAGCTGGAACTCGACGACCTGAGCGTCCGCCAGTCGCTCGCCCTGGCCCACGAGGCGCTGCGCGGCTCCGCGCGCCGCCTGGACCGCCGGGCCGCCGACGCCCTGGTCGCCGTCGGCGCCCTGGACCTGCCCGAGTACTCCCCCGGGCTGCTCTCCGGCGTGCTCCGGATCAGCCCGTCGCAGGCCGGCGCCGCCCTCGACCGGCTGGCCGACGTCGCCCTGGTCGACGAGCTCGGCGGCGGCCGGTTCGCCCCGCACGACCTGGTCCGGGACTTCGCCCGCGAGCTCACCGAGGACCCGGCCGCCCGCACCCGCGCCGTCGCCGACGCCCTGCACTGGTACCTCGACGCCGCGGCCGGCACCGCGCGCGTCCTCGACCCGGCGCTGCATGGCGAGCGCGGGCTGCCGGTCGGCAGCGACGCCGCCGACCGGGACCAGGAGAGCGCGTTCGCGTTCGGCGACGGCGAGTACACCAACCTCACCGTGCTGGTCGAGCGGCTGGCCGACGAGCAGTGGGCCGCCCCCGTGCTGCTGGATCTGGTCCAGGCCCTGCTCCCCTACCTGCGCGCCCGCGGCCGCACCCCGGAACTGGTGCACCTGAACGAGATCGCGCTCCGGGTCGCCCGACGCGAGGAGCGGACCGCCGCCGAGGGCCTCGCGCTGGTCGACCTGGCCAGCGCGCACTTCGACACCGGCCGCTTCGCCGACGCCCTCGACCTGGTCGACCGGTCCATCCCGCTCTGGCGACGCACCGGCAACCGGCACCGCCTCCAGGTCGCCCTGAACAATCGCGGCATGCTGCTCCAGGTCCTCGACCGCCCCCGGGAGGCGGTCCTCACCCTGCACGAGGCACTCGACCTCGCCGTCAAACAGGACGACCCGCTCAACGAGGCCCGGGCGCTGTCCGCCCTGGGCAACCTGCTGGAACCCGAGGACCCCGAGCTGGCCATCCCGCTGCACACCCGCAGCATCGACGCCGCCCTGCGCCTGCCCGACCCGGTGCCGATGCAGATGGCGGGCCGCTGCAACATCGGCAACGCCCACCTGCGGCTCGGCCGGCCCGCCGAGGCCCTCGGCCACTTCCGCGCCGCACTCGACCTCGCCGAGACCGCCCCGTGGGCCACCAAGCGCGAGTGCCGCCTCCGCGAGATCGAATCCCTCCGCCGGCTGCGCCGCCTCGACGAGGCGGCCGCACTCGGCCGCCGCCTCCTCGACCTCACCACCGACCTCGACGACACCTACGGCACCGGCCTGGCCGAGCACGCCTACGGCCGCGTCCTGCACGACCAGGGCCGCACCGCCCAGGCGCTCGCCCACTGGCACGACGCGCTGGCCCACCTCGACACCGCCGACACCCCGGTGGTGGCCGAGCTGCACGCCCTGATCGCCGCCACCGACGCCGCCGCCGGGGCCGCCTGACGCCCTGCCTGCCCTCGCGCCCGTGGACGCGGGCTACGGAGTGGGGGCCGGCGGGACGGGGGCGGAGGCGTGGGTGTCGAAGTCGATGACGACGGGCTTCGGTTCGGAGGCGACGGCGGCCTGGACGCGGAACATGGTGCCGTCCGGGTCGATCCAGTAGCGGACGCTGTCGGAGGTGTCGGAGGTGCCGCGCGCGTTGGGCCCGGTCATGACGTCGGTGCGGTGGCCGTTCAGGTCGGCCCGGGAGAGCCAGCGCGCGCCGTTCTGCGTCAGCAGCAGGGCGTTCTCCGGCCGGTCGCTGCCCAGTCCGAGGGCGATGGACAGCGCGGCGTCCAGGGTGTTGCCGGTGGACCGGAGCGGGCGGGCGGACCAGCCGGACGCGGGCGGGGCCGGCGGCGCGGTCGCCGGGGCCTCGGCCGTCGGGAGGACCCGCACGGTGGTGGGCGTCCACTGGATCAGCCCGTCGCTCGACGCGTCGCGCCCACTGCCGTGCACCGTCCCGTAGCCGGTCTTCGTCCGGTAGTCGACGGAGGCGGTGACGACGAGTTCGCCACCGGTGCCCGGCACGGTGATCGTCACCGCCCGGCCGCCGGCCTCGTAGTTGCGGAACCGGGTGAGCGCGAGGCGCCCGGCCTCGTCCGAGGTCAGCGCCCGCGGGCCGGCGGCGCCGTCCTCGCCGCCGACGAGCAGCAGCGCGGCCGTCGCGGCGATCGCGAGGCCCAGCAGGGCCGCCACCGCCCGGCGCACCCGGGGTGTCGCCCGCCGGGCCCACCCGCGCCGGGCCGCCGGGGAGTCCTGTCCGCTTCCGATGCTCCGCACGCGGCGGGATGCTAACAGGCCCCCGACCCGGCCCACCAGGTCGGCCGGAGGCTGCGGAACGGATTCCTCCGAATACGGCCGACAAGGCGTCAACTTGTGGAAGGATCAGGCCACTTGTGGAAATTTGCCTGGACTCGCGGAAGACACGAGGGAGCGCGATGTCGTTGTCCAAACTGGCGCGGCTGGGGCTGTCGGGCCTCTTACTGGCGAGCGGGGCCACCGGCGCGGTGGTGGCGGGTGCGGGGCAGGCCGGCGCGGCGGGCCCCGACGGCACGTTGACGGTGCAGGTGCTGCGGGACTTCTTCGGCACCGGCGTGGTCAACAGCACGATGGACGTGCCGCAGCAGGGCATGAAGGTCGCGGTCACCGACCCGGCCGGGCACCGGGTGAGCGGCACGACCGACGCCACGGGCAAGGTGGTCGTACCGCCGTCGACCGAACTGACGGGCGGCCGGTACCGGGTGGACGTCTCGGTGCCGGAGCCGTTCAGCGGCTACCTGCGGGCGGCGCCCGCGTCGACGGCGGCGAACCACTTCGACAGCTTCACGTCGTTCGTGGACGTCTCCGGCGGCAGGAACGCCTCGGTGATCACGGGCGTCTGGGACGCGGCGGACTACGCGCTGCCGGACACCCGGTACTTCGTGCCGATCCAGAGCGGCGCCGGCGCGACGGACGAGCGGGCGCTGGTGGCGTTCCCGACCGACGCCCGCGGCACCTGCCCGGCGGACCTCGCCTGCCCGACCGTGCTGGCCACCCAGGCCCAGGTGGGCACCACCTCGGCGCTGGCCTACGACACGGACCGCAGGCGGCTGTTCCTCGGGGCGTTCGCCCGGCGGTTCACCCTGTACGGCCCGGAAGGCGGCGACGCGATCTACACCGTGCCGGCCGACGGCAAGGGCGCCCCCACGCTGTTCGCGAAGGTCCCCGGCGCGACGAAGACGGCGCACGACGGCTCGAACATGCTCAAGGACGCCGGGTTCACCAACGCCCCCGGCAAGGAGAGCATCGGCGGCCTGGCCCTGTCCGAGGACGGCTCGACGCTGTACGCGGTGAACATGCTCACCCGCAGCCTGGTCGGCTTCGACGCGACCGGCACCACGGCCGGCAAGCCCGGGACGACGGTGGCGATCCCCGACCCGGGCTGCGCCTCGCCCGACGACTGGCGCCCGGCCGGCCTCGCCGTCCACGACAACACGCTGTACGTCGGCGGCGTCTGCTCCGCCGAGAGCACCCAGAAGCGCGCCGACCTGAAAGCCGTGGTCTACCGCTACGACGGCACCCGGTTCACCGAGGTCCTGACGCACGGGCTGGCCTACGAGCGCGGCGACGTGTGGCCGGGCGCGAACGGACTCGACCGGAACAACCACTGGAACCCGTGGAACACCGACCTGGCGAGCTGGGACGACCGCAATCTGCGCGGCGTCCTGATCGACCCGCAGCCGGAGCTGGCCAGCATGGCCTTCGCCCGCGACGGCTCGATGATCCTCGGCTTCCGCGACCGCTTCATGGACGCGGCGGGCGGCGGACTGGACCCGAGGCCGGGCAACGACGCCAAGGTGCAGGGCATGGCGGGCGGCGACATCACCATGGCCTGCGCGGCGCCCGGCGGCGGGTACGCGTGGGAGGGCACCGGCACCTGCGCCAACCACGCGACGCCCGCCACCGACGGCGGCCAGCCGGCCGGCGTCGTCGAGTACTTCGCGGGCGACTTCCTCGCCGCCCGCGAGCCGAACAACCCGCTGCACCAGGAGACTTCGCTGGGTTCGGTCGCCTACATCCCGCAGCAGCAGTGGGTGATCAGCACCGAGTTCGACCCGGTGTACGCCTGGAGCACCTCCGGCACGGGCTACCACCACGTCGCCACCGGCGCGGGCCCCGGCAACAACGGCGCGGCCAACGGCTACCAGTTCGTCAACGCCAACGGGTTCGGCAAGGCCGGCGGCCTCGGCGACATCGCGTACGCCGCCGCGAACGCGCCGATCCAGATCGGCAACGTGGTCTGGTTCGACGGCGACCACAACGGCGTCCAGGACCCGGGCCAGGTGCTGCTGCCGGGCGCGACCGTCAACCTGCTGGACGCCGAGGGCAAGAAGGTCGCGACGACCAGGACCGACGCGAACGGCGAGTACTACTTCGGCGGGGTCGGCGCGGCCTACGAGCTGACGCGGGGCGCGAAGTACACCGTGCAGTTCGACGTGTGCACCGCGGACACCGCCAACGTCCCCGGCCGACCGGCCGCCACCGAGCTGGAGTTCACGCTTCCGACGGTTGGCGAGGACCGGGTGCACGACTCGAACGTGGTCCCGCCGACACAGGGGCCGCTGTGCAACGGGTACGCGCCCGTGACGGCACCCGCCCACGCGGGCGAGGTCGACCACACGATCGACGCCGGCGTGTACCTCCCACCGCCGCCGTCACCGTCCCCCTCACCCTCCCCGAGCCCCAGCCCTTCGGCCTCCCCCTCGCCGACCCCGAGCCCGTCGAGCACCACCTCGCGGGCACCCTCCGCACCCTCCGGTTCGCTCGCCCAGACCGGCAGTTCGGACCTCGGCCTGCTCCTCTCCATCGGCGCCGGACTCCTCGGCGCGGGCGCAGTCATGACGTTCGTGACCCGCAGGCGCCGCACCGGCCACCACTGACCGACCCGCCCCAAAAACCATCGAGGGCCGGCTCTCTCCAAGAGCCGGCCCTCGACTTCCCTGCCGAGCAGGTGAGTTGCGGAGCCCCCTGTCGGGTTCGAACCGACGACCCCCGCTTTACAAGTTCAGCCACCAGTTCGGTCAGCCTGCCTCGGCCTCGGCGGGCAGAAGCCAGTCGATCCGCCAGCGGCATCCCGTGCTCGTAGGTGTTCAAGCACGTTGATGTCAACCGGTGATGTCACAGCATCAGTGATTGCTGCTGGTGAAGCCCATCGTGGTGGCGTCCTCAAAACCGTGCTCAGCAGCCACCGCAGGTCTCTGCGCGACCCACCCGGAGACGCGCGGTCCGCCATTCACCGCCCCGCCTTCACGAACGGTGCGGACGTGCGTGAACCCGTGATCGACGTAGTACTGCTGAAGGCGCTCGTTCGTTGTCCAGGCGTCCAACCGCAGCCACTTCGCACCCTCGCCGGCCGCGCGGGTACCCGCCCAGTTCAGCAACCGCCCGCCGAGGTCACGGCCCGCGTAGGCTCGCGAGACGGTCAACTTGTTGACGTAGCGCGCGGGTTCGCTGAGCTCGCCTGATGTCCAGAGACCATCCTCAGCATCCGGTGTGAGCGTGATGGTGCCCACGATCTCCGGGCCGTCCCACAGCATGAAGACGGTGCCGGCCTCGATCGTGGCCAGCAGTTTGTCGGCCGGATAGGGGCGACTCCACTGGTCGCTGCCCCGTGCGCGCAACCAACTGGCCGCCTCCGTCCGGAACGCGAGAAGCTGGCTGAGGTCCGCTACCGTTGCTGGCTTGATGATCACGCCTCGGCCTCCCTCGCTACAAGGTTGCCGATCTCGTAGTTCATGTGGTTGAGATCGCCTCGGAACGTCGTGATGGTGCATCGGATCGGCTTCTCCAGCGAGTAGCCGGTCCGCACCCACACCAGCACCGGCACACCGGCTCCCACCTGAAGGAGCCGCGCTTCGTCCGGCGTGGGCATCCGGGTGGAGATGTCGTCGAAGTAGCCGACCTGCTCCACTTCGAGCCCGGCCAGATATCGAGTGGTCCCCTCCTCAATGTCGCCCGGTTCGGCCAGCCGCGGCGCCCTCTCGACCAACCACATCGGATAGCTCGTGGCCTGGGTGGACCACGGCACGCCGTCAACGTAGCGGTGGCAGAACCGCAGGACGGTCGTCGCGCCCTCGGCCACTCGAAGCTGCTCCGCGACTACCGCAGATGCCGGCTGCATCTCGACACGGAACTCCTGGTGAGGACGCCGGCCAGCGTGCGTCACATCGGTGTTGTAGGCGTCGCCGTTCTGAGGGAACGTGAGGTTCTCGAAGCGCGACGCGTTCAGGCTGAACACCTCGTGCGAGCGGACCTCGTAGCCGAGCCCCTGGCTGGCCGAGATCAAGCCCTGTGCCACGAGGACATTCAGGCCCGCGCGCACCGTGTTCCTGGAGGCGTCGAACCGATCACACAGGTCGCGCTCGGAGGGCAGTCGCGCCCCGGGCGGGAACGTCTTTCCGGGGCCGATCTCGATCCGGAGCGCGTCTGCGACTCGGCGGTACAGCGGCTGGCTACTCATACCTCTCATAATGCCCCACTGGGTCAACTGGTTCCTACATGTTGAACCAATGGGCTTGACGATCGCTCTGCGTGAGTGCAGCATCATGTTCAGCAGCTTGTACCTACCAGTTGAGCCAGTGGCTCAAGAGGGACAAGATGCCGTTGATGGCTCATGCCTGATACGCGCTTGACCTGCGTAAACGTGCCCGGAGGGGCGGGGTGACAGCCCCCCGAAGGAAGCGAGCGCTCCTTGAGAACTCAAAAGTGTGCTGATCAACGGACGGCCCGTAGTGGGCCCCTTCGGGGTGAGGGTGCAACTCCCTCCCCGTCCCCTGATGGCCCGGCGCACATGCCGGTGCTGTCTCTCGTCGGGCCCGTGGGTGGGCTGGCGCGCCTTCCTTGGCCGGTCGCGCGCCAGCCCCTACGGGCCTGTTCACCTGACTGAGAGGGAGAGACCCGTGAGGTCGATTGTTGCAGGGCAGGTTGCCGCGGACTCGGAGGAGTTCGCGGAGTTGGCGCTGGGCGTGGACTCGGAATTGTTCGCCGGCGTGCCGGGCGAGTCGGCGCTGGAGTACCGAGCCCGGATGGACGTGGCGCTGGCGGTGCTGGCGGAGCTGGACCGGGAGGACCCGGAGCTGGCCGCCTACGCCGAGCGGCTGCTGGACCGGGCGCCGGTTCCGATGGGGGCGGCCCGCAGGCTGCCGGCCGTCGGCGCGCGCATCGGGCTGGCGGTGGCGGCGTGAGCGGCTTCGGTCCGGTGCTCATGGGCGCTCACGACGCGCTCGCGGAGCGCTCACCGCGTCCGGGGCGGTGGTCGTCGTGAAGGCGTCGGTCACTGCGAATCAGGTCCGGTCGGCGGAGCGGGCGCTGAGCGCTGGGACGTGGACGATCACGTTCGGTGCGGTGCTGTACAGCGTGCTCACGGTGACCCCGTTGATGGCCGGCCACACCCCGAAGGGCTGGGAGTGGACGGCGCCGATTCTGCCGCTGGTGGTGGACGCGGCGGTGGTGATCGTGGTGCGGATGGACAGCGTGCTGGCCCGCCTCGGTGGGGACGGCGGACGCTGGCCGGCGGTGCTGCGGTGGATGACCGGTCTGATGACGGTGCTGCTCAACGTGGGTCTGTCCGCCCTCGACCGGGATGCGGTCGGGGTCGCGGTTCACGCGGTCGCGCCGTTGCTGCTGATCGTCACGGCGGAGACCTCGCTGGCCTACCGCAGGGCCATTGCCGCAGCTCTCACCGCCCGGGAGGCCGCTCAGCGGGCCGAGCGGGCAGAGCGGGAGCGGCTGGCGGATGAGCGCCGGCAACGGGAGCGTGCTGAGCGGCTCGCGCAGTGGGAAGCGCGTGAGCGCCTTGAGCGTGAGCGCCGTGAGCACGACGCCCGGATGGCTGCCGAGCAGCGCGAGCACGAAGCCCGAATCCGCCGGGAGGAGCGCGAGGAGACCGCCCGTCGGGAGGCCGCCGAGCGGGCCGAGCGGGAGGCTCGTGAGCGCGAGATGAGCGAGCGTGAGCACCGTGAGCGCCAGGAGCGCCAAGCCCGCGAGGACCGTGAGCGCCGCGAGCGGATCGCGCGGCAGGAGCGCGAGGAGACCGCCCGCAGGGAGGCCGCCGAGCGGGCCGAGCGGGAGGCTCGTGAGCGCGAGATGAGCGCTCGTGAGCGCCGTGAGCGGCAGGCGGCCGAGCTGCTGGCCGCCGGTCCGGCGGCCGAGCGGCTGCCGGAGGACCGTGCCCGGCAGGTCGCGGCCGCGGCGTTCGAGCTCGGCCTGTCGCAGCGTCAGGCCGTGGAGCTGACCGGCTGGTCCGCCGGCTGGATCGCCGCCCGCTACAAGGAAGCCGCCGCCCCCGAGCGCCACGCTCTGCACGCCGTCCCGGACGCTGAGGCGGTCGCGTCGTGAGCCGCCCCCGCTTCTGGGACCCGGACGGTGAGCGGTTCGGGATCCCGACCTACCCGTGGCGGATGGCCCCGGACGGACTCCTCACCCGCCGCCAGCTCCGCGCACGCGGCCTCCGCCCGGGCGGCCAGCCGGTGGCCGCGCAGATCCTGTGGCGCTCCCGCCGCTCCAAGTGCCCGTGCGTCGCCTACCTCTACCGCGTCCAACTCGCCAAGCCCGTCCGGCCGTTGACGCTGGCCAAGCGCCGGGCGCTGGACGCCGCCAACGCCGCCCGCCGCACCTGCCCGCAGTGCCGGCGCGACGCCGGATACGTCCTGCCCGCGCATCTCGGCACCTGCCTGCCGTGCGCGGATCGCATGCCCCTTGCTGCCTGACTTCCCCGAACAGGAGAAACCCATGAAGTGCGAGCGCTGCAACATCGCCAAGTCCGACGTCAAGACCGTCGCCGACCCCTACGTCATGGAGATGACCGGCGAGCGGAGCATGGTCCGGCTGTGCGGGGACTGCTACGGCGACCTGTGCGACGAGATCTGACCATGAACGTCTCGTGTGTGTTCTGCGCGATCGTGGCCGGCACCGCGTCGGCCGCGGTCGTGCATGAGTGGCCGGACGCGATCGCGATCCGCCCCCGCTCCGGGGGCGTCCACCCGGGCCACCTGCTCGTGATCCCGCGTGTCCACGTCGCCGACGTCGGCGCCGACCCGGTCGTCTCGGCGGCCGTGATGGCGCGCGCCGCCGAGCTGGCCGCCACCCTGCCGGCCGCGAACGTCATCACCTCCAAGGGCACGGCCGCCACGGCGACCGTGTTCCACCTGCACATCCACGTCGTCCCGCGTGCCGACGGCGACGACCTGCCGCTGCCGTGGACGCCGCAGCACACCGCCCGCCCCCGCATCCCGATGGGAGACCAGCAGTGATCAACATCGTGATGGCCCGCGAGGAACTCCCCACCGTCCCGGGCCCGAGCGTCTTCCTCGCCGGACCGACCCCGCGCCTCGGCGGCCCGGTCGAGTCGTGGCGGCCGGCCGCCATCGCCGAACTCGACCGCCAGTGGCGCGAGACCGTGACGCTGACGGTGTACTCCCCGGAGTCCCGGGGCGGTGTCCGGGCCGCGCACTACGACGACCAGGTCGGCTGGGAGACCGCCGCCCGCGAGGCCAGCAGCGTGATCCTGTTCTGGATCCCCCGCGACCTCGACCACATGCCCGGCTTCACCACCAACGTGGAGTTCGGCCTCGACGTCGCCTCGCGCAAGGTCGTGCTCGGCTGCCCGCCCGACTGCCCCAACCCCGAGCGCAACCGGTACTTGAAGTGGGTCGCCGAGCGGCACGGCGCGCCCGTCCGCGACACCCTCCACGGCACCGTCGCCGCAGCGCTGGAGTTCGCCCGGCCCACCGACCGGCTGTTCATCGACTACATGGCCGCTTTCGAGGCGGCCATCCTGCACGCCAGCAGCTGCCCGACGTGCGGGGCCGACCAGCCGTGCGAGACCGGCGAGAGCACCTGGACCCGGTTCGTCGAGCTCCAGGGCCGGTGGAACAGCACCAAGAACCTGCCCGCCCGCGCCTTCGAGGGAGTCGCCCGATGAGCCGTCACCTCGCCGCCGTCCCGCAGCAGGACGGCGAGTCGGTGGACATGGAGCGCCTGGCGCTGCTGGTCGCCGCCCGGCTCAACGCCGGCCAGAACACCACCCTCCTGCCGACCCCTGCCGCGCCGCCCGCACCGGCACCGGTCGCGCCCGGATCGGCGAACAACGCGACGGCGGCCCGCTTCGGCGGGTACGTCGCCGCCGGGGCGGGGGCGGCTGCGGTGCTGATCCCGGTGCTGCTGGCGGCGACGGCCGCGCTGGTGGCGGTCGGGATGGCCGCGCTGGCGCTCGCGGTCTCGGCGCTGGTGATCCGGTGGATCATCCGCGACATGCGGGAGGGGACCCGGTGACCGCACCCGCCTACCGCGCCGTCCTCTCCAGCCGGGGCGGAACGTCCTGGCGGCTGTTCGTGGCCTTGCCCGGCCGGGTCGCCGACTGGCCGGAGGCACAGTTCCCGGGCGCCGGGGTCCCGACCGTCCGTGACCGCGAGGCCGCCCTTGAGGGCCTCGGCTACCGGCTCGCCGCCGGGGCCGACTGGGACTGGTGCGAGGACGACGGCACCGACGGCCGCGTCACCCTGCTCGCCAGCACCCTGGCCCGGCCCGCCTGACGGCTGCCCGTCCCCGCCCGACCCGTCAAGGGCCGGGCGGGGGTGGGGAGCCGGGACAGTCCCGGCCCGCACGGGGAGGCACCGCGATGGCCAACTACTCGACGCCGTACGGCAACGGCTCGACCAACAACAGCACCCGCAACGGCTTCGGCTCGGGCGCGTCCTTCAACCCGTCGTTCGGCGTCAACGTCAACGTGAACAAGGGCGGCTCCGGCGGCGCGAACGGCTTCGGCGCCGCGGCGAACCCCGGCGTCGGCCTGGACCGCTCCAGCGCCCTGGCGCTGCCCGAGCCCGCGTTCTACTCCGCCGCCGACGTCCGCTCGTACTGCGAGGCCCTGCGCGCGTTCACCGTCTACGCCTCCATCGAGGTGGCGGTGGCCGCCGAGATCCTCAAGGCCACTTTGGAGCAGGCCCCGGCCGGCCCGGGCGCCCACCTCTTCGAACAGCGCATGAAGGCCCGCACGGTGGGCCGCAAGATGTTCCGCGCCGCCGAGGCGCTGGCCGACGCCGCGAAGGACGCCGCCGCCGTCTGGGCCGCGTTCCAGCGCGAGTACGCCGACGTGATGACCCCGCAGCCGCGCCCGCAGGCGCGCCCGTTCCAGTTCTGACCAGGAGGGACGAGGACATGTCGAAGTCGAAGGACAGTGCCGCCGAATCGGAGCGGCAGCACCGCGAGACGCTGGAGGGCTCCAGCTCCGGCAAAGGCATCGCCGCGTGGATCGCCCACCGCGCGAAGCCCTACACCCCGCCGTGGATCGTGGCGGGCACCGCCGGCGTGGCCGCGTCGTTGGCGTGGGTTCCGGCCCACGGCTCGGCCGGATACGGCGTCGGCCTCACCCTCGGATCGGTCGCCCTGAGCGGCGCGACCTGCTGGGCCGCGAAGAAGACCGGCCCGCAGCGCCGCCTGCACTCGGCGGTCACCGTCGCCGCCGGGTCGAGCTGGTTCACCGCCGTCGCCCTGTCCGGCTGGAACAGCTTCACCTTCGGCGCGTTCTGGCTCGGCGGCAGCGTCCTCGCCCTGTCGTGGAACGTCCGCCAGGTGATGCGCCGCAACCCCGACGCCGTCCAGGCCGCCGCCGACGCGGACGGGACGCTGCTGGAGAAGGTGAAGCTCGCCGGGGCGAAGATCCGCAACATGGAGGTGGAGCCGAACCGGGTCACCGCCGAACTCGTCCTCCCGGCCGGGGAGATGACCAACGACGACGTCACCCGCTCTCTGGGCAACATCGCCTCCGCGCTCGACGTCGCCCCCACCGCCGTCCGCTACCTGCCCGACCCCGACTCCGCCCGCCGCGGCGACCTCGTCGTCGTGCCGAAGGACATGCTCGCCGAGGTCGTCGAGTGGCAGACGCCCACCCACGTCGGCGGCTCCATCGCCGACCCGCTCGTCATCGGCCGCTACGACGACGGCGCGCCGCTCATGCTGTGGCTGCCCGGCGACCCGAAGGCCGGCCGCAACAGCACGCACCTGCTGATCTGCGGCATCTCCGGATCCGGGAAGGGCGACGGCGCGCTCAACGTGCTGTGCGAGATCCTCGGCCGCCGCGACGTCATCGTGTGGCTGTCCGACCCCAAGTCCTTCCAGGACTTCGGCCCGCTGCGGCCCGGCCTGGACTGGGCCGTCGAAGGCGGCGCGCCGACCGAGACCATGGTGACCGCGCTGCAGGCGGTCATCCCCGCCCGCACCCGCTGGCTCGGCGCCCACGGCTACCGGCAGTGGACCCCGCAGGCCGCCGAGCCCCAGACCGACCCCGCGCACTCCTGCCGCAAGAACGGGGCGTGCGGCTGCGAGGGCATGCCGTTCCTGGTGGGCTGGTTCGAGGAGGCCGCCAACACCCTGCGCTTCATGGGCGAGGACGCGTTCACCGGCGCCGCGCAGGAAGCCCGCTCCGCCGGCATGGCCGTGGTCATCTCGCTCCAGCGGCCCAGCCACGACCAGATCTCCACCAGCACCCGCGCCTCCCTCCCCTCCGTCCTCGCCTTCGGCCTGGACGCCAAGGACGAGGGCATGGCCCTGCCCGGCCCGGTCCTCGACGCCGGCGCCCACCCCGGGGCGTGGGGCAACCGCCGCCCCGGCTACTGCTACCTCGTCACCCCTGGCGTCGAGGAGCAGCGCTACAGCGCCCCCGGCCGCACCTGGCGCTTCACCGGCAACGCCGCCCGCGTCATGGAGCAGCTCGCGGCGTGGTCCGTTCGCAACGGCGCGAAGGTCGACCCCGTCACCGCCGCCGCTGCGGCCGCCGCCGTCGGCAACGCCTACACCCAGCGCCACCAGTCCGAGACCGACACCGACGCCGAGGACGGGGCCAGCGTGTACGTGAACGGCGACGCCGCGACCGGCGGGGACGGCCGGGTGGACGCCGAGGACGCCGACCTCGACCCGAACGCCGAACTCGGCGCGGTCCCGGCCGCGATGGCGAACTGGACGTTCGGCGGAGAGCCCGCCGGCGGCCCCGACTTCACCCCCGAGGAAGCCCGCGCCGCGATGGAGGCCATCGTCGCCGAGTTCGAGCAGAGCGGCGTGATGGTGATCGGCCCGAAGGACGTCATGGAGCACGCCGAGCGGTTCGGCCGCAAGCGCCCGTGGGTGAGCGGCGAGTTCCGCCGCATGGTCGAGGACGGCCGCCTCGCCCCCACCGCCAAGGGCGGCCGGTACCGCATCGTGCCCGCCATGGCCGGCGTCTGACACCCCCTGACACCTGACGCCCCCTGACACCCAAACCCCTAGGCAAACGGGGGTGTCAGACGGCCCCTGACGCTGTCTGACACCCCCGCCTGACACCTGCTCTGACACCGCGCTCGCGCGGCCCGAAGCGACGAGGAGGAAACCGCCATGTACGACGGCGACGACGACTACTACGAGGACTCCGACGGCTGGAGCGACCCGTACGACCCGGCCGAGGAGAAGGCCGCCGAGATCGCCCTCGACCTCGCCGACGAAGCCCGCCACGCCAACGAGGACGCCACCCTCCCCCAGCCCGGCCACACCGAAATGTGCGAGGGCTGCCACGGCACCGACGGCGGATACGAGGACGAGACCTGGGACGACGACGCCCAGGACATCGTGGCCGTCCCCATCGAGAACTGCCCCGAGTGCGGCGGCTGCGGCTACTACGACTGCGACGGCACCTGCGACCACGACGCGGAGTAGGCCTCGGCGTGGCCGCCCTGGAGCGGCGCAACACATGACAGCGGCGGCCCCCTCCCGCCAAGAAGCGGGGCCGCCGCCCATCCAGAACCTTCGACAGAACTGGAGACACCAGCATGACCCAACCCACCCCCGTTCGGGGAGACCGCCTCGCCGCCGCGCTCTCCCTCGCGGCCTCCGGCATCCCCGTGCTGCCGCTGCGCGCCGGGAAGGTCCCGTTCGGCAACTGCCCTGCCTGCACCAGGAACGCGTGTGGCGGCCGGCCGAATATGAAGACCCCCGGCCCCTGCTCCTGCCCGGCCCCGTGCCACGGCTGGGCCGCCGCCACCACCGATCCAACCGTCATCAACTCCCCTCAGTGGGAGTGCGAGTGGCGGCTGGCCGCCGCCGTTGCCTACCACCCGGGCGGCGCGGGCCTGACGGTCGTGGACCTCGACAACCCGGACGCCATCGCGTGGGCCCGCGAGAACCTGCCCGCCACCCGGACCGTGGCCACCACTCGGGGTGAGCACTGGCTCTACCGGGGCGCGATGCCCTCCGCCAACGCCGTGCGGCCCGGCGTGGACGTCAAGTCGCTTATGTCATATGCCCGTTGGCTCGGCCTCGACTCCGGTGCCGGCTCGCTCACGGCTCTGCCGGACTCGGTCCGCGACCTGGTGGTGCGGGCGCCCGCGCCGGCCTACCCGGAGCGCGTCTCCGTGCAGGTGCCGGCCGGTGGCGGCCGGTGCCCGCACCGCAGCCCGGTGTTCCTGGAGCGCGGCATCGCCATGGCCGAGCAGACCATCACCGCCGCCACCGCCGCCATCCACGCGACGGTGTTCGCCGCGTTCCTCGCGGTGCTGTCCACGCACGGCCGGTGCGGCTGCCTGACCGACGCGCACATCCAGCGGCTGTTCGCCGCCGCCGGCGCGAAGGGCGAGAGCGCCCGGCACTGCGCCGACGCCTGGGCCAACGCCTCGACCAGGTTGGGGCTGTGACCGTGTCCGACGACGAGAAGACCCCGGCGCGCGAGGTCATCGCCGACTACGCCAACCAGCACTTCCGGTACTTCCGCACCGCCGACGGCACCGTCTACGCCCAGCGCAACGGCCACCCCGTCGCCCGCCCGATCCGCTCCCAGGGAACCACCGGCAGCCACCGCCAGGAACTCATGGTCGGCCTCTACCGCGACGGCGTCGGCGTGTTCAACGGCACCGCCCTCAAGGAGGCCCTCGACCTGATCGAGGCCCTCGCCATGTCCGGGGACGTGCAGCAGGTTCACATCCGCGTCGCCCCCGGCTTCGACGGCTCGACCTGGCTCGACCTCGGCCGCGCCGACGGCCTCTCCGTACGGATCCACCCGGGCGGCTGGGACGTCCTCACCCCCGACCCCCGCGAAGTGTGCTGGCGGCGCACCCAGCTCACCGGCGAACTCCCCGTCCCCGCCAAGGACACCGACGGCAAGGGCATCGACCTGCTGCTGCGGCTGACGAACTTCGCCAACGCCGCCAGCGAGTGCCTGGCCCTCGCCTGGCTCATCGGCTGCCTCGGTCCCTCCGTCCCCGTCCCCGCGCCGTTCCTCACCGGCCCCCAGGGCGCGGGCAAGTCCACCGGCGGACGCATGCTCCTGCGGATCATCGAGGGCATGAGCGGCGACCTCCGACGGGCCCCGAAGGACGAGGCGAACCTGATCGCCGCCGTCGCCGCCGGATGGGTCACCGCCCTCGACAACCTGAGCCACATGACCCCGGACATGTCGGACGCCATGTGCTGCGTCGTCACCGGCGCCGAGGACGTGAAGCGCGCCCTGTTCACCGACGGCGACGTGCACCGCGCCGCCTACCGCCGCCCGCTGATGCTGACCGGCATCGACGTCGGCGTCATCCGCCCCGACCTCGCCGAACGCCTCCTGCCCCTGCGGCTGGAGCGGCCCAAGATGCGGCGCACCGAGGCCGAGCTGTGGGCCGACTACGAGCAGGCGCTGCCCGCCATCCTCGGCTCCCTGCTGGACCTCACCGTCCAGGTCCGCGCAACCGAAGCCGAGACGCCGACCGACCTGCGGATGGCCGACTTCGCCCACCTGTGCGCGCAGCTCGACGCCGCCACCGGCCTCGGCGCGCTCCCCGCCTACCGCGCCAGCCTCGACGACCTCAACGACGACGTGATCGAGGGCGACCTCCTCGCGCAGACCGTCCTCAAGCACGCCGAGACCATCGAGGCTGGCGGCGCGCAGCGGATGACCTCCACCGAGTGGCTCGCGACCCTCAGCCGCCTCTACAGCGGCGACGACTCGCGCCCCCTGCCCAAGGGCTGGCCCACCACCGGCAAAGTCCTCTCCGACCGCCTCAAGCGCCTCCAACCCACCCTCGCCGCCCGCCACGTCCTCATCGACACCGGCCGCACCATGGCCGGCCGCTACCTGGAGATGGCCCGCCCCGCACCCTCGCCCCCACCCGAACAGCTCCACCTGCCCTGACCGCCTGCCCCGAACAGCAAGAAGAGCACCGGCGGGGACCACCGCCCGGGTGCTCCTCTTGCAGTTGGCGGCCGCGCCGCCCCAGAACGCACCGCGAAGCGGCTCCTCCGTTCGCCCTGACGCGCGCACAACCACCAACAGCCAGCCCCTCTTTCTTTCCTAAGTAGAGGAACGCTGCGTCATGTACGTCATGCGAGCCGAAAAACCGCCCCCGACCTGCGGAAACGACCATGACGCAGACGACGGACGCTGCGTCATCCTGCGTCATCTGCGTCATGGGCCGCGTCACGCGATGACGCAACCCATGACACACCCATGACGCACAGACGCAGCGCTGCGTCATACAAAACCGCAGGTCAGAGACCCCGCATGACGCTGATGTCGCGATGACGCAGAAATCCCCACCTCGGACAACACCTGCGCCCGATCGACCAGCAGGAGCGGACCTTCATGAATCAAGTCACCCCTGTCGTACTGAAAGTCCCCGAAGTCATGGCGGTCCTCGGGATGAGCCGCAGCAAGGTCTACGACCTGATCCGCGCCCGGAAGCTCAAGAGCTTCACCGAGGGCCGCTCCCGTCGCATCCCCCTCACCGCCGTCCACGACTACGTCCGCACCAAGATGGAAGAGGCCGCCTGATGGTGAAGAAGCGGAACCCCAACGGCTCCGGCACCGTGACCAAGCGCAAGGACGGCCGCTACCAGGCCGCCGTCTACGTGCCGCAGCCCGACGGCACCCGGGCCCGCAAGTACGTCTACGGCTTGACCTGGCTGGAGTGCGACGAGAAGCGCCAGGAGCTGGTCCGGCGGGATCGCCAGAACATCCCAACCCCCACCCGATCGGCGAAGCTCTCCGAGTGGCTGCCCTACTGGTTGGAGCACTTCATCAAGCCCAACCGAAAGCGCACCACCTTCGACAAGTACGAGATGCACCTCCGGCTGCACCTTCTGCCAGTGCTCGGCTCCAAGACGTTGGAGGGGGTGGGCACGGCGGACGTCCGTCGGCTCATCGCCACGGTGACGAAGAAGGTGTCGGCGGCCAGCGCCAAGGAATCACACTTGGTGCTGCGAAGTGCCCTGTCGGCGGCAGTTCGGGACGAGCTGATCACCCGCAACGTCGCGAAGCTCGTCCAAGCACCCCGCGTGGAGTACCGCGTGACCAAGCCCTGGACCCTTGATGAGACGCTGACCTTCCTGGAGGGGGCGCGACAGGACCCGTTGTACGCCGCGTTCGTCCTGGCGGTGGCGCTGGGCCTACGGCGGGGCGAGATCCTTGGACTGCGGTGGACGGACATCGACCTGGAGAACCGAACGCTCACGGTCCAGCAGCAACTCCAGCGGGTCGATGGGCGCCTGTACCTGGACACCCCGAAGTCGCGGCGGGGTACGCGGGTGATCCCGCTCCCGATGATGTGCATCCCGCCTTTGCGGTGGCAGCGCATGCGGCAGGCCGAGCAGCGTCGGCAGGCCGGCGCACGCTGGGACGAGTCGGGGTTCGAAGCCGTCTTCACCACTCGCTGGGGCCGGCTCGTCGAACCGCGCAACCTCACCCGGTCGTTCGCCAGGCTCGTCAAGCTCCACGAGCTGCCACCGATCCCTCTGCACGGCACCCGGAAGCAGACCGCGACCCTGCTCGCAGCGGCGGGGGTTCCTCCGCGCGACCTCATGGCGATCCTCGGGCACAGCCAGATCGCGGTCACGATGGAGGTCTACGCGCAAGTGCTGCAGGAGAACCAGAGGAAGGCCATGAGCCACATGGACCACCTGCTGAAGCGCCGCCGCAAGACCGACTGATGTCATCCAGAGATGTCAGAAGGCCCCGAGCCGATCCCGGCTCGGGGCCTTCTGCGTTCTTCGGCACTCTGACCTGGGCCGGAAGCGGAGCCCCCTGTCGGGTTCGAACCGACGACCCCCGCTTTACAAGAGCGGTGCTCTGGCCAGCTGAGCTAAGGAGGCGTGGTGACCGTCCGCGGGATACGCGTCGGCACCAGTGGGCAGTGTACCGGGCGGGGGCGCGCGGATGCGGGCGGTTGAAAGGCGAGGTGGGGGACGGGTGGTGGGGCCGTGACCTGATCGATGCGGAAGTCGGGGGCGGCCGAGGGCTGACAAAACGATGAACTGCCAGGTAGCGTCACCAGGAACCGCTCCGAAGGGCTGGTGGTCCAGACCACTCGGGCGGTGCGAGACAACCCAACCTTTACTCGGATCGTCCGGCACGTTCCTGCCGGTGAAGGAGCGAAGCAGCATGGCTTCTGTGACGTACGACAAGGCCACCCGTGTCTACCCGGGTGCCGACAAGCCGTCGGTCGACGCGCTCGACCTGGAGATCGGCGACGGCGAGTTCCTCGTCCTGGTCGGCCCCTCCGGCTGTGGCAAGTCCACCTCCCTGCGCATGCTGGCCGGCCTGGAGGACGTGAACCAGGGCGCCATCCGCATCGGCGACCGCGACGTGACGCACCTGCCGCCGAAGGACCGGGACATCGCGATGGTGTTCCAGAACTACGCGCTGTACCCGCACATGACCGTCGCCGAGAACATGGGCTTCGCCCTGAAGATCGCCGGCGTGAACAAGGCGGACATCCGCACCAAGGTCGAAGAGGCCGCCAAGATCCTCGACCTGACCGAGTACCTGGACCGCAAGCCGAAGGCGCTCTCCGGCGGTCAGCGCCAGCGTGTCGCGATGGGCCGCGCGATCGTCCGCCAGCCGCAGGTCTTCCTGATGGACGAGCCGCTGTCGAACCTGGACGCCAAGCTCCGCGTCTCCACCCGCACCCAGATCGCCTCGCTGCAGCGCCGCCTGGGCATCACCACGGTCTACGTCACCCACGACCAGACCGAGGCCATGACCATGGGCGACCGGGTCGCCGTCCTCGACAAGGGCGTGCTCCAGCAGGTCGACGCCCCGCGCGCCATGTACGACAAGCCCGCCAACCTGTTCGTGGCCGGCTTCATCGGCTCCCCGGCCATGAACCTGGTCGAGGTCCCGCTGGTGGACGGCGGCGTCAAGTTCGGCGGCTCGGTCATCAACATCGACCGCGCGGACCTGGCCAAGGCCGGCGACGCCAAGAACGTCGTGGTGGGCATCCGCCCCGAGCACTTCCAGGTCGTCCCGGCCGGCGGTCTCGAAGGCGTCGCCGTCACCGTCAACGTGGTCGAGGAGCTCGGCGCCGACGGCTTCGTGTACGGCACCACCCAGGTGTCGGGCCAGGACAAGGACATCGTGGTCCGCGTGCACAGCCGGGAGATCCCGCAGCGCGGCGAGACCATCCACGTCGTCCCGGTCGGCAACGAGACCCACGTCTTCGCCACCACCGGCGAGCGCCTCAGCCGCTGACCCGCTGACGCGGTCACCGACGAACGCACCGGAACCCCCTGCCCACGGCGGTCGGCAGGGGGTTCCGCCGTTCCCGCCGCCCCCGCGTCAACCCGATGGTGGAACAAAACAGGACACCGGTCACTCGTTGGGGTAACGCGGCGCGCCCAAACCACCACGCACCGCTACTCTCCTGTGCGTGAAACAGCTCGTTCGCCGAATCGGCCAGACCGTTGCCCTCACCCTGCCGGTGATCCTGGTGACCACCGGCACCCTCGCCGTCACCCGCGTCCCATGGGCCCCGCCGACCGCCCTGGACCAGCAGGTGGTCGCGGCCTCCAGCGGGGACGGCTCCATCGGCCGGACCACCACCTCCCCCAGCACCCAGGGCCTCGCCGCGCAGGACGCGCTCCGCGTGGACCTCATGGAGGAGCTCAAGAACCACAACCCCGGCACCGCACTCGACCTCCTTGAGCGCACCATGCGCGAGAAGCCCTCGCTCACCCCCTACTGCACCGCCCTGGCCGGCGAACTCGGCCGCGCCGCGGTCAAGAAGTACCAGGGCGACCTCCAGCGCGCCCGCTCCTTCGCCCGCCCGGTCTGCGACGGCTCCTTCGCCGCAGGCGTCGTGGGATAACCAGGGAGCCCATCGACAGGGAGAGCACCACCGGGAGAGCACCATGCGCCCCCGGTGGTGCTCTCCGTGTTCTCACACCCACGCAAAGAAGGGCCCCTCCCGGAGGGAATCTCTCTCCGGGAGGGGCCCACCGCCACGTTCAGGCAGTCGTCGCGGTCTCCGGCCGCATGCCGAGCTCCAGCAGCGGCGGCCCGCTGCCCAGCAGCCCGCCGATCACGTCGTGCGAGGGCTGCGAGCGCGGGCTGCTGGGCGCGCCGGTGGTGGTGCCGGCGCTGCCGGTGCCGCCGCCGGAGCCGCTGGGGGTGGTGCCGGCGTGCGGTGACGGGGTGGTGCCGCCGCCGCTGGTGCCGGTGCTGGGCTTGGGTTTGGCACTGCGGCTGGGTGAGGGCGAGGGCGTCGTCCTCGCGGGGCTCTGGGACGGGGTGGAGGAGGTCGGGGAGGGCGTGGCGGGCGACGGCGAGGGGCTGTTGCTCGGCCACACGGGGGTGCCGTACTGCGTCGGCGGGTGGACCGGTGCGGTGCGGCCGGTGCGGACGGCGGCGCCCAGCAGGGAGCCGGTCAGCAGGGTCAGGCCGACCACGACGGCGGTGACCACCGAGCGGCGGCGCAGCATGCGTCGTCGGACGGCGGCGGGCTCGGCGGGGCCGTGGCGGCGGAACGCTTCGAGGGCGATGCGGCCGTCCAGTGAGGCGAACGGCGCGCCGGCCATCAGCAGCGGGCTCCAGGCCGCGAGGAAGATCAGGTCGGGGGTGTCGTAGGCCGGCACCGCCTTCCAGCTGACGGTGAACAGCAGCGCGGCGGAGAGGGCCATCGCGCCGCCGGCGGCGAGCCGCTGCCAGAGGCCGAGGATGGAGAGCACGCCGATCACGATCTCCGCGAAGGAGACCGCGAGTCCGGCGCCCACCGGGTGGGCCATGGCGAAGTCGAGCAGCGGCTGGGCGACCGCCCACGGGTGCAGGGAGGCCAGCCAGCGCATCATCGAGCCGCGTTCGCCGCCGTCGAAGTACACCGGGTCGCACAGCTTGCTGAACCCGGCGTAGACGGACAGCGAGCCGAGCAGCACGCGCAGCGGGAGCAGCACCAGGCCGAGGTCGACCCGGCGGCCGGGGTACCAGGCGTGCTTGGAGCCTTCGCCGAGCGACGGCGTCTCGGGCAGTTCGCCCTCGGGCTGCCAGCTGTGTCCGCCGACCCGCACGGAGTCGTCCAGCAGTTCGGCGATGCCCACTCGCGACGTCTCGTCAGCGGCAGCGCCCGAGCCGGAGGCCGAGCCCGGGCCGAAGCCGGAGCCCGCGCCCATGCCGAGCCCGGAGCCCTGGCCCGCCCCGTACTGCCGGGGGACGGCCTGGAGTTGCTGGGTGTCCTGTTCGGCGAAGGTCTTGCCGGGTGCGGGCACGGTGTTCAGCCGGACGGCGTCGAGCAGCCGGGTGGCGGCGGTGTCGTCCGGGTCGGCCTGGCCGCTCCAGGTGACCACCCGGGTCTTGCGGCGGGGTGCGGTGCCGGTGACCGACGCGGCGGTGATCCCGGCCAGGGCGGGCACCGCGGCTGCCGCGGGCACCACGACCTGCGGGGTGACCGACGAGCGGATGCCGTACGGGTCGCCGAAGGCGGCGCCGGCCGGGGGGTCGATCAACGCGGTGACCGGTCCGGAGAGCCTGACCCGGAAACTGGCCTGGGTGCTGCTGAGCTTCGCCGGGTCGGACGGAACCCGGACCGTGTTCAGGCCCGGGCCGTCGTCTATCCCCGCGGAGCGCTGCCCGAAACGCCGAGGAGTTCTGGTGTCCACACCCCTCTAACCGGGTGACGGGCCCCGAGGACACTCTCCCGGGTGCATTCCGGGCGGAGATTCGCGGTGCCCGCCGGAGAACCGATCGGGTTCGACCGAACCCGATCGGTTGACTCGCGAAAACGACGGATCACCCGGACCGGTCGTCACGCACCGTAGCGGTCAGCGCTTGGCGCGCAGCCGGGCGGCCTCGTACATCACGATGCCGGCGGCGACGCCGGCGTTCAGCGACTCGGTCTGGCCGGGCATCGGGATCCGCACCCGCAGGTCGCAGGTCTCCGAGACCAGGCGGGACAGGCCCTTGCCCTCGGAGCCGGCCACGATGACCACGGGGCCGGTGAGCGCGTCCAGGTCGCCGATCTCGGCCTCGCCGTCGGCGGCCAGGCCGACCACCATCAGGCCGGCCTTCTGGTAGGCCTCCAGCGCACGGGTCAGGTTGGTGGCGCGGGCGACGGGGAGGCGGGCGGCGGCACCGGAGGAGGTCTTCCAGGCGCCGGCCGTCATGCCGGCGGCGCGGCGCTCGGGGATGACCACGCCGTGCGCGCCGAACGCGGCGGCGGAGCGGACCACGGCGCCCAGGTTGCGGGAGTCGGTGACGCCGTCCAGCGCCATGATCAGCGCGTCCTGGCCGGAGTCGGAGGCGGCGTCCAGCAGGTCCTCGGGGTGCGCGTACTCGTACGGCGGGACCTGGAGCACCAGGCCCTGGTGGTTCAGGCCGCCGGTCATCTGGTCCAGCTGCGGGCGCGGGGCCTCCATCAGCGGGATGCCGCGCTCGTTGGCGGCCTGGAAGGCGTCGCGGACGCGGTCGTCGGTGTCGATGAACTGCTGGACGTACAGCGCGGTCGCCGGCACCCCGCCCTGCAGCGCCTCGACCACCGAGTTGCGGCCCACCACCAGCTCGGCCGCGCCCGCACCGCCGCGGCCGCTGCGCGGACCGCCGGCCCGGCGCATGCCGGCGCGGGACTTGGCGTCGCGCTCGCGCTTGAGCGCCGCGTTGGCGGCGCGCTGCTTGGGGTGCCCCTTGCGCTCCTCGCCGCGCGGCGTCGGGCCCTTGCCCTGCAGTGCCTTCCGGCTGTGGCCGCCGGTACCGACACTCGCGCCCTTCTTCGACCCGGGGTTGCGGCGGTTCCTGCGCTGGCTGTTGCCGGCCATGGCTGTACTTCCTGTCTCTGCGTCTGCTTCGTGCGTGGGGGCCGCACCCATACAAAGGTACGGCCCCCATGCGCCCCGAGGGGCTACTGGTTGATCGTCCAGCGCGGGCCGGACGGGGTGTCCTCGATCGCCAGCCCGGCCTGGCCGAGCTGGTCGCGGATGGCGTCCGCGGTGGCGAAGTCCTTGCGGGCGCGGGCGGCCTGGCGCTGCTCCAGCACCAGCTTGACCAGCGAGTCGACCACGCCGGTGAGTTCCTCGCCCTGGCTGCCGCCGCCGGCCCAGAAGTCGTCCAGCGGGTCGAGGCCGAGCACGCCGAGCATCGCCCGGACCTCGGCCAGGCGGGCCGCGGTGGACTCCTTGTCGTCCGCGCCGAGCGCGCTGTTGCCCTGCCGGACGGCGGTGTGCACCACGGCGAGGGCCTGCGGCACGCCCAGGTCGTCGTCCATCGCCTCGGCGAACGCCAGCGGCACCTCGGGCGCCGCGTCGACCGGGCCGCAGCGCTCGACGGCGCGCTCGATGAAGCCCTCGATCCGCTGGAACGCGGTCTCGGCGTCGCGCAGCGACTCCTCGCTGTACTCGATCATCGAGCGGTAGTGCGGGCCGGCCAGGTAGTAGCGCAGCACGATCGGGCGCCAGCGCTGCACCATCTCGGAGACCAGCACCGAGTTGCCCAGCGACTTGGACATCTTCTCGCCGCTCATGGTGACCCAGGCGTTGTGCACCCAGAAGTTGGCGAACTCGTCGCCGTACGCCTTGGACTGGGCGATCTCGTTCTCGTGGTGCGGGAAGATCAGGTCGAGCCCGCCGCCGTGGATGTCGAAGGCGCTGCCGAGGTACTTGTGCACCATGGCCGAGCACTCCAGGTGCCAGCCGGGGCGGCCGCGGCCCCACGGGGTGGCCCAGCTCGGCTCGCCGGGCTTGGCGGCCTTCCACATCGCGAAGTCGCGCGGGTCGCGCTTGCCGGTCTCGTTGTCGCCGGACGGCTGCCGGAGGTTCTCCAGCTCCTGGTTGGAGAGCGCCAGGTAGTCCGGGTACGTGGTGACCGCGAAGTAGACGTTGCCGTCGGCCTCGTACGCGTGGCCGCGTTCGATCAGCCCCTGCATCATCTCGATCATCTCCGGCACGTGGCCGGTGGCGCGCGGCTCCGCGCTCGGCGGCAGGCAGCCGAGGGCGTCGTAACCCTCGTTGAACGCACGCTCGTTGGCGTGCGCGATCTTCCACCACTCGGTGGACTGCTCGCGCCCCTTGGCGATCACCTTGTCGTCGATGTCGGTGACGTTGCGGACGAAGGTGACCTCGTAGCCGCGGTAGCGGAACCACCGCTGCATCACGTCGAAGTTGAGTCCCGACCGGATGTGCCCGATGTGCGGGGGCGCCTGGACAGTGGCGCCGCACAGGTAGATCGAGACACAGCCCGGCACCAGCGGGACGAAGTCGCGTACCTGGCGGGTCATGGTGTCGTACAGGCGAAGGCTCACAGCGTCCAGGGTAGTGGGCGGCGGGGGGTGCCCCGCCACCTTCCGCCCACTCGGCCAAATTCGGTGTCAGGTGTGGTTGACGACCTTGCGCGGACTGAGCCGCACCACCACCCGGACCGCGTCCGGCTCGTCCCACGCGTAGTCCTGGCCGCGGTACTTGTTCGAGAGTTCGTCGATCAGCTCCCGGCCGCCCTCGGTGGTCATGGTGACCTCGCCGCGCGCCTCGAAGTACTGGTAGGGGCTGTCCGGCGGGTTGACCAGCAGCGTCGCCCGCGGGTCGCGCGCCAGGTTGAGGTGCTTGCGGCGGCCCTGGACGGTGGAGAACAGGATGTCGTCGCCGTCCCGCTTCACCCACACCACCGAGGACTGCGGGCTGCCGTCCGGCTGGATCGTCGAGACCACCGCGAAACTCTTCGCGTCCAGCAGCTTCTTCACGCCATCGGCGAGCTCCACGCCCATGATTCCTCCAGTGACCGATCGGTGACGTCGTGTCAGGTCAGGCTAGGCGGAAGGGCGTTGATGGACCAGCGCGGTGGCGATCGCGGCGAGTCCCTCGGCGCGGCCGGTCAGGCCCAGGCCGTCGGTGGTGGTGCCGGAGACCGACACCGGCGCGCCGACCGCCGCGGAGAGCGCGGCCTGGGCCTCGGCGCGGCGCTTGCCGATCTTCGGCCGGACGCCGATCACCTGGATCGCCACGTTGCCGATCTCGAAGCCGGCCTCGCGCACCAGTCGGGCGGCCTCGCCGAGCAGCGCCACGCCGGCCGCGCCCGCCCACTCGGGGCGGTCGGTGCCGAAGTGCGCGCCCAGGTCGCCGATCCCGGCGGCGGAGAACAGCGCGTCGCAGGCGGCGTGCGCGGCCACGTCGGCGTCCGAGTGCCCGGCCAGGCCGGTCTCGCCGGGCCAGTCCAGCCCGGCGACCCGCAGCGGCCGGCCCTCCTCGAAGGCGTGCACGTCGGTGCCGATGCCGATCCGCGGCAGGACCGGGGCGTTGTCAGTAGGCATCGGTGGCCCTCCGGCGGGCGAGTACGGCCTCGGCGAGCACGAGGTCCAGCGGGCGGGTGACCTTGAACGCCTCCTCGTGGCCGGGCACCACGACGACCCTGCCGCCGAAACGTTCGATCAGTCCGGCGTCGTCGGTCACCTCGACGTGCTCGGCGACGGCCTTCTCGTGCGCGGCGACCAGACCGGGCAGGTCGAAGCCCTGCGGGGTCTGCACGGCGCGCAGCGTGGAGCGGTCGGGGGTGTCCAGCACCGGCTCGGGGCCGGACGGCTGCGGCTCGACGCGCTTGACGGTGTCGGCCAGCGGCACCGCGGGGACGACCGCCTCGGCGCCGGCCCGGACGGCGGCGGCCACCGCGTCCACCACCTCGACGGGCACCAGCGGGCGGGCCGCGTCGTGCACCAGCACCACCCGGGTGCCGGCCGGGATCGCGGCCAGGCCGAGCCGCACGGACTCCTGCCGGCTGGCGCCGCCGGGCACCACCCGGACGTCCTTGCCGTCCAGGCCGTGGCTGTCCAGCAGCGCGACGACCTCCGCCACGCCGTCCGGCGGCGCGCACACCACCACCAGGCCGACCGCCCGGCTGCGGGCCAGCGCCCGGACCGCGTGCACCAGCAGCGGGATGCCGCCGAGTTCGCGCAGCGCCTTGGGGGCGCCGGGGCCGAGTCGCTCGCCGCGTCCGGCGGCCGGGACGACCGCTGCCGCGAGCTGTGCTGAGGCGTTCAGGTTTGGCTCCTTGGTCGCGATGGGTATGGCCCGTGCCGAACGCGGATTCGCGAGCGGGCAGGCCCCCTTCCTGACTGCACGTTAGTGGAACCGCTCCGCCCCTTCCGCCATGCCTCCCCCTTCCGGGCATGGCGAAGCGCCCGTGGCACCCTTGCGGGCACCATCGGGCGCTGCGTCAAGCCGGTTCGGGCACGCGAAAAGGCGCTCGGGCGGCTGGGCTCAGGAGGCGAGGACCTCGTCGAGCAGCGTCTCGGCCTTGTCCTCGTTGGTGTTCTCGGCGAGCGCGAGCTCGCTGACCAGGATCTGGCGCGCCTTGGCGAGCATCCGCTTCTCGCCGGCCGACAGACCGCGCTCACGCTCGCGGCGCCACAGGTCGCGAACCACCTCGGCGACCTTGATGACATCGCCGGACGCGAGCTTCTCCAGGTTCGCCTTGTAACGGCGCGACCAGTTGGTGGGCTCTTCGGTGTAAGGCGCGCGGAGCACCTCGAAAACGCGGTCCAGACCTTCCTGGCCCACCACGTCGCGGACGCCGACGAACTCGGCGTTCTCCGCGGGGACGCGGAGCGTGAGATCTCCCTGCTGCACCTTCAGCACCAGGTAGGTCTTGTCCACACCCTTGATCTGGCGAGTTTCGATGGCCTCGATCAGCGCAGCCCCGTGATGGGGGTAGACCACCGTGTCGCCAACCTTGAACGTCATGTGACAGGACCCCTTCCGTGGCTTTCCAGAATAACACGCTTTTCGGCTGACCCGAAGGGCGTTTTCGCAGGTCAGGGCCGGTCCCAGGGCTTGACAACCACCCCCGTGGCGTGCTGCGACCGGTGTTCGAGGAGGGCTTCTCGCAGGTCGGAGGCGGTCTGACCTGGGCGGCGAAACCTCTGGTCACGCTCCCGAAACCATGGTTGGATCTTGAGTTTTTGCCTCCGACTCGCCGAACGGCCCGGATCGTGATCGGACCGCGACACGGGGCCACCCCGTGAGAGCCGGATATGTGTGGTCGGTAGTGTGGCCCTCGACCACCGACCGTGATCCCTTCCCCGCGGATCACCCCCCGACCAAGGAGAAGTCGCCGCCGTGAGCCGGAGCCTTCGACGCGGCGCTGTTGCCGCCCTCGTCCTCGCCGCGATCGTCCCGCTGTCCGCCTGCGCGGCGGGCAACGACGCGGACACGCTGCAGATCAAGCCGGACAACGCGGCGACGTCGATCGACAACGCGGTCAAGCTCAACAACATCGTGGTGGTCGCCCCCGCCGGGTCGGCCGGCGAGTACTCGGGCCCGGTCGCCGTGACCGCGAACATCGCCAACACCGCCCCGAAGGACGACCTGGTGCTGACCGGCGTCAAGGTCGGCGGCACCGCTGCCGCGCTGACCGACGAGAACGGCGCGCCGGTCACCCGGATCGTCGTCAAGGCCGGCGAGTCGGTGCTGCTGGGCGGCAAGAGCGGCGCCGCGAACGCGCAGGTGCCGAGCGCCAAGCTGTCGGTCGGCGGCTACACCGAGACCACCTTCACCTTCGAGAAGGCCGGCGAGGTCTCCGCCAACGCCAACGTGCAGCCGGCCTCCGGCCTGTACGAGGGCTTCGGCCCGCAGGTCAAGGCCTCCCCGGCGCCGACCACCTCGCCGGGCGCGGGCACCTCCCCGAGCGCTCCCGCCTCCCCGGGCGCCGGCACCGGCGCGACCGGCTCGCCGAGCGCCCCGGCCGGCAGCCCGTCCGCGCCCGCCGCGCACTGACACCGGGCGGACGACAACCGCGAAGGGGCCCCGCCGCGGCGGGGCCGGATCGGGCGGGCCCCACTCGGAACGGCAGGCCCACCAATCACAAAAACGGGG